>DAORRV010000012.1:41246-56520 GCA_035443185.1 Ignavibacteria bacterium
AAAACAGAAATGTTAGTCTATCCCAAATCCAAATTCAATCTTTATTTTAATTTCCCGATATAGTATATTTATTACGGCAAAAATTTTGACTGCTTATAATGATCTTTTGATTAGCTTAAATTTGATGATGTTTAATTATTATAAATATGGAAAATATGAAAAGACTAAAAATCTATTGTAGTGCTCTAAATAATTTATTTAAATTCACATTAATTGTATGTCTGATTATTATAAGTGGTTGTAGTGATGAAAATAAAAATGACAAACAAAATGATAAAGTTGAAATAAAAAATTTTTCTGATGAAAGTAGTAGTACTGCTGAAAATGAAATTGAGGATGAAGAATTCGGTGAAGATACTGAAAGTGATATTTCCGGTAATTCAGAATCAACAGTCACTGCCGAAAAAGTAAAAGATCACTTAGGAGAAATAATAACTGTTAAAGGAATTGTCTCCGATGTTCACATTTCAGAAAAAGTAGCTTACCTGAATTTTGGTAATAAATTTCCAAAGAATGATTTTTCAGGTGTTGTATTTTCAGGTAAGTTCAGTGAATTCGATGATCTCGAAAGTTTTAAGGATAAGCTTGTGGAAATTACCGGAAGCGTATCGGTATTCAGAAATAAACCCCAGATAATTTTAAATTCATCAGATCAGATAAAAATAATAAAATAAATTTTGGTAAAAAAATCAGGCTTTGTTACAATATTCGGTGCACCAAATGCAGGGAAATCAACGTTACTTAATGCACTGCTTAAATTTAATCTATCCATTGTAAACAAAAAAGTTCAGACTACACGCGATAGAATTCTTGGAATACTGACTGAAGAAGATTATCAGATCATTTTCATTGATACTCCCGGTACACTCGAGCCGAAATATGAACTTCAGAAATTTATGTTAAGAGAGATCAAAACTTCACTCGATGAAGCAGACGTAATTATACATATCGTAGATGCTGCAAAATTAAATTTAGAAAGATTAAAAAAAACTGATGAAGAGTTTATTGAAATTCTGAAAGATAAAAAAAGAATTATAGTATTGAATAAAATCGATCTGATGGATAAAGGAAAACTCCTGCCAATGATCGAGACCATTTCAAAAAATTTTGGATATGATGATGTAGTGCCAATATCCGCATTGAATGATGATAATCTCGATTCATTGAAAAAAGTAATACTTGAATATCTTCCTGAGAGTGAATTTTATTTCGGAAAAGAGACACTTACAAATAAATCAGAGAAATTTTTTGTATCAGAGATCATTCGTGAAAAAATTCTCAGGTATTATCATGAAGAAATTCCCTACAGCATACTTGTCAATGTAACCGAATTCAAAGAAAGATCCGAAGATCTTGTTTATATAAACGCCGATATCGTAGTCGAAAGGGAGACTCAGAAGATCATTATTATTGGAAAAGGCGGCAGCGGTTTGAAAAATCTCGGAAATAAATCAAGACAAGAGATTGAGAAATTTCTCGGCAGGAAAGTTTATCTGGAACTGTTTGTAAAAGTCAGAAAAGACTGGCGAAACAATAAACGTTTCATTAATGACAATCTTTCCGGTGACGTGTAAAGTTAAATTAGCTTTATTTTTTTAAGGCAGTTACTGAAAACATCAATGGAAAACAAACATCAATTCCTTTAACTCTGTACCTGCCCTGTTCATATTCTACTGCTTTATTAAAACAATCATAAACCGAATAATCATATTCCTCAAAAGAATTTATTTCCAAGCCGCTTTTTATCAGATTATTTATTACGTCACTTAAGCTGTGATTCCACATTACGTAATCGCTTTTTATGGGAGCGTTTCTGTCTGCATAGCTGCCTTCGCTTGTTTCTTTTACTTCACCTCTATTAAAATAATCATATTTAAAATAATTAAAATCATCATCAAACATCCAGAGCATCTGATGAAATTCTACCATTACAAATTTACCGCCCGGTTTCAGAAAATGTGAAATTATTTCCGACCATTTTTTAAGATCTGGAAGCCAGCCAATGACTCCATAACTGGTAAATACAACATCAAATTTTTTATCTAAATTATTTTTCAGATCATATAAATCAGAACAGATAAATTCAGTGCTTTCATCAGTCTTAGTTTTCACTACCAGCTCCTTTGCTTTATTGATCGCATTATCTGAAAAATCTATTCCGGTTACAACAGCTCCTGCTCTTGCAAGTGAGATTGTGTCTTGGCCGAAATGACATTGCAAATGTAAAATACTTTTCCCCTTAATATCTCCTAACATTTCAATTTCAATATGCTTCAGAGAATTCTTACCATTTATAAAATTTTCATTGTCATAAAATTCCGATGTAATATGCACATCAGTATTTTTATTCCAGGCATTTTTATTAGTTTCAAAAAATTTATATACTTCATCCATTTAAATATCAATAAGTTAAAAAAAGTATAATCAATATAATTAAATAACTCAATTTTTAAAACCTGTAATTGCAACAACTGCAGGTCTTGGAATATCATCTCCATACTCTGGCCAGCGGCTTGTCGGCTGATCATAATATAAACTTCCTTCTCCCGGATGCTGAATAGAAAGAAACATTGTTGATCCATCAGGTGTGAATGTCCCCCCGCACATTTCACAATCAACAGGACCTGTAGCGAATAAAAAAGCTTTTCCTTTATCAATTCCTGAAACCGGTATCATAAAAAGTGAATTATTTTTGAATTCAGAATAAGGTTCCTTATTTATTTTACTTGTAGAAATATCACACAGCACCCATAGATTTCCGTCATTATCGAAAGTAAGATTGTCAGGGCAAGAAAATCCTGTGTCTGCGCCACCTTTGGCAAAGACTTCCCATTCAAAATCCAGGCTCTCCGGATCATTATCTTTTTCCATAATCCTTACTATACTTCCAAAATAATCTTCTTTCTTTGAATTGTTTGTAAATGAAATGAAAACAGATCTGTCCTTCGGATTTATTTCAATATCTTCGGGTCTGTTGCATTCTGTCCCTCCGACTGTCTTTGCTGCTTTATCACAGTTTACAAGCACATCTGCCTGAGATTTGAAAATGCTTTTTAAATCGTCCCTTTTTTCAAAATCAAGAAGCTGCCATTTATTTTTTAAAAAATCAGCAACGTATAGATCTCCTTCATCTAAAATATCCATATTTGCAGATCTCTTATCTGGGTTAAAATTATTTTTGCTTATAAATTTATATACACATTCATTTACTTTATCATCGCCCATATAAGCGACTGCTTTTCCTGAAGATGAAATACCGACAGTAACATTTTCATGTCTGAATCTGCCGAGAGAAGTTCTCTTTTTCGGTACAGAATTAATATCAAAAGGATCGATTTCCACTACCCATCCGTAATGCTCAATTATAAAATCCTTATCTGCATCATTCCATCTGTATTCCCAGATATTGTCCGATGCATAATGATCCTGAAAATTTTCTTCACCGCTGAGCATTGTTCCCCATGGAGTAATACCACCGCTGCAGTTTGCCAAAGTACCGGAAGCAAATTCTTTGAATTTCATTTCTTCAGATCCTGCAGTTTTACCTGAAAGTTTTATAATTGTCGTTCCGTTTATGCTTCTGTTGTATCTATTATCGTTTACGAATTTCCATTTTCCGTCAATTCGTTTAATGTGAAAAATATTTATACCCGTACTTAATTTTTCTTTGTTTACTTCTTCTGATGTTTTAATCCTTCCGTTTCTGAAATCTTCATCTGAATAATTATTTATAAAAAGAGGTGATGGATATTCCTGATTTACTATTAGAAGTCCGTCCTCAGAATTATTCCCTCCAGAGAGAAAATCTATCGGTACATATCCGGAAAAGTCATTATTAAATCCATAAGGTACTCCGTCAGCAATTTCATCACCCCATTTTCTGATTATGGTATATTCAAATTCTTTGGGCAAAATTAGTTTGTCCTCTGAAGATGGAAAAATTGGAATAAACGGAACAGAGAAATCAGTTGTTAAACTATTAGCATTTTTACTTAAGAGATTTAAAAACCCCACAGGAAAAATGGAAGTCAAAGCTATCACCGCTGCTGATTTTCCGGAAGTCTTCAACATTTCTCTTCGGGAAAGTTTTTTGCTGATAAGTTTTTCTAAATTATTTTCTGCCATAATATGAATTCAAAATAATAATTTAATTTTAAAGAATCTCTTTCTAAATGTTACCAAAGTATTAAATTTCTCCTTTTTTTGCTTAGTTATTAAAATCAAATTAAATTATTTTTGCTAAAATTTTTATCAAAATGAAAATAATTATCGTCGGAACTGCATTTCCGTTGAGAGGTGCTATGGCACAGCTTAATGCGATACTTGCAAATTATCTTTCAAAAGATCATGACGTTGAGATATTTTCATTTAAAAGACAATATCCTGAATTACTTTTTCCCGGTAAGACACAGATGGATACGAGCGATAATGATATTCTGAATAAGGATATTCCAAATACAAATATCATAGACTCGATTAATCCATTGAACTGGCAGAAGACAGCGAAGATGATAGCTGCAAAAGAACCTAATCTTATAATTCTCAGATTCTGGATACCATTTTTCGCACCGGCTTTTTACAGGATATGTAGTTACGTTAAGAAAAAAACCGGTGCTAAAATACTTTTTATTTGTGATAATGTTATTCCACACGAAAAAAGACCCGGTGATAATTTTCTTATAAAACTTATCTTCAAAGTCGGAGATTATTTTATTATTCATTCTAAAAGTGTAGAGGAAGACCTGAAGAAATTTATAAAAGGTAAACCATATAAATATACTCCGCATCCGATATATAATATTTTTGGAGATCCGATTAGTAAAGAAGAAGCGGTTAAGAATATTAATAAAGATTTTAATATTGATTTGATTGGTAAAAAAGTCATTCTCTTTTTTGGTTATATTAGAAAATATAAAGGTTTGAAATATCTGATAGATGCAATGCCTGAAATATTAAAATCCATAGATGTTACTTTACTAATCGTTGGTGAATTTTATGAAGATGAAAAGATAACTCATGATCATATTAATAGTCTTGGACTTGAAAAAAATATTCATGTAGTATCGGATTACATACCAAATGAAAAGGTAAGATATTTTTTCTGTTCATCGGATGTAGTCGTGCTTCCATATATAGATGCAACTCAGAGCGGAATTACACAAATTGCATATTATTATGATAAGCCTGTAATTGCTACAGATGTCGGTGGTTTGTCCGAAGCAGTTCATGATGGTGAAACCGGTTTTCTGATAAAGCCCAAAGACCCAAAGTCGGTTGCAAAAGCAGTAATTAAATTTTACAAAGAAGATCTTGAAAATAAGTTCAGTGAAAACGCAAAAGATGAAAAGAAAAAGTATGAATGGGGGAGAATGACTGAAGCAATAGAAGAGTTATATGGAAAATAGAACTTTGAATTTACATTGAAGAAAATTTAAACTTAAAAAAATAATTTAATTTGAAATACGATCCGGTTAAAAAAGTATTTGGTGACATAGTTTCGGATAACTCCTTTTTTAGAAAAATATTTTACTGGCTTCTTGATCTAATGTTTCTCAGGTCATGGCATGTAAGAAAAAAAGTCCGTGAGCTTTATCCCAAAGGTAAAGTTATGAATATTTTCGATGCAGGTATGGGATTCGGACAGTATACTTATTTCATGGCAAAGCGTTTTCCGGATTCGGATATTCTTGCAATAGATGTAAAAGAGGATCAGGTAGATGACTGCAAAAGGTTTTTTTCAAAATGCGGATTTAAGAATGTAAGATTTGAAGTTGGTGATCTTACTAAAATTGATTATAATAGGCAGTTTGATTTCATATTATGTGTCGATGTAATGGAGCATATTGTCGAGGATGAACTTGTATTTAAAAATTTTTCAAGAGCATTGAAAAAAGGCGGGATGCTTTTGGTCAATACTCCGTCAAACCTTGGCGGCAGCGATGCACATGAAGAGGATGATGAAAGTTTTATAGAAGAACATGCAAGGATCGGATATTCTAAAGAAGACATTTCTGAAAAAGTAAACCGAGCCGGTATGGAAGTTCATTCGTTTGATTATACATACGGAAAATACGGAACTATTTCATGGAGATGGGGAATCAAATATCCAATACTTATTGCCGGTGTTTCAAAATTTCTTATACTGCTACTGCCTTTGTACTATATCTTCACGCTATGGTTTGTGCTGATTTTTATGTGGCTTGATGTCAATACATATAATAAAGAAGGTACGGGCATTACAATGGTTTCAAAAAAAATATAAACTTCTGTAAATAATAAAGATGTATATCCCGAAACATACCAGAATGAAAAATGAAGATGAGATTTTTGATTTTATTGAATCAAATAATTTCGGAATACTCGTAACTCTGAATGATTCAAAAATTACTGCTACTCATATTCCTTTTTTATTAAAAAAAGGAAAAGAAAAGTATGGTGAATTGTATTGTCACATTGCAAAAGCAAATCCTCAGCATCAAAATATTTCAGGGGAAGTACTCGTCATTTTTCCGGGAGCGCATAAATATATTTCATCCGGTTGGTATGAATCAGATCAGACAGTGCCTACATGGAATTATATGTCCGTGCATGTTTATGGTGAACTTCAGGTAATTATTGACAGGGATGAAAAATTTGAAATTATTAAAGAGCTTGTAGATCTTTTCGAACCGGATAAAGATATTTATTCTCTGGATAATCTTAAACCTGAATATCTTGAAAATCTTTTGAAAGGAATAGTTGCATTTAGGATTGCAATATCTTCTGTCGAGGGTAAAGAAAAGTTGTCACAAAACCATTCTATGCAGAGACAAAAAATTGTTATAGATAAACTTACAGAGATTGGGGATACAGACTCTTTATTAATAGCTGATAGGATGAAAATTAATCTTTCCACTGATAAAATTTCCGGAACAGATTCTCCAAATATTCCTTAGCATAAATGAATGAAATTTCTGACACTCCTTTGAAAACGGAAAGATCTGTTTTGATCTTTATATTATCCTGTGCATTTTTAATAAAATTAATTTTACTGTTTCTTCTCGATCCTGTCTTACGTTCAGACAGTCTAGATTATCAAACTCTGGCAAACAGCTTACTTAACGGAGAATATTCGTTGAATGGGAAACCAACTGCTTATGTAGGTATTGGATACCCAGCTTTTCTTTCGGGAATATTTTTTATTTTCGGGGAAGGTCAGTTTTATGTAAGGCTTGTTCAGTCAGTGATTGAAGCTGGAACGGCATTGCTTTTTTACGGAGTAAGCAGAAGATTCTTTAGTATAAAGCATTCACTTATTTCAGTTGCAATATTTTCATTTTTCCCGTCAAATATTTTATACAGTCAGACTATCTTATCTGAACCTCTGTTTGGATTTTTTTCAATGGCAGTGCTGTATTTATTTTTAAGAGATGACTTTTCCAGAAAACCAATTCAGATATTTGTAGCAGGTCTAATTTTTGGATTAGCAGTATTGATCCGCACTGCTTATTTACCTATTTGTATATTAGTACCTCTTTTTTTTTATTCATATAGAGAAGAGATATTCAAAACTTCTAAAGTAAGATCAGCGGTAATATTTTCAATGATCTTTTTTATGGGAATGATTTTAGTGATTGCACCATGGAGTATCAGAAATAAAATGATGGTCGGAACGTACAGCCTGGGAACTACATCAGGTTTAAATTTCTGGTTAGGCAGTAATCCGGATGCTACCGGTTCTTATTTTATTAAACCTGATGATATGCTGCCTGGTGATTATAGTAATGAAGCTGACCGAGACAAAGAATATTTTAAGCTCGGACTTGATTATGCAGTTTCACATCCGGTAAATTACATGATTTTGGGAATAAAAAAGATTGGCTATTTATATTCCAGTGAGCGGATGATAGTAAATTATTTTACAGAAACACTTCCCGGACAGACATCTACAGATGTTTACAGATCAGCAAGCCCGTTGTTTACATTGCTTGTTAATATTCCTTATTTTATTATTATGCTGCTCGGTACATGGGGGCTTATGTATTTTGGAAGGAAAAAGTTTTTCATATATGGTTCTGTACTGATTTGGATATTCACAGTTGTTGTATTTATAGCACTTGCAAGATATCATTACGTACTGATTCCATTTTTTATACTGGGTACGGTAATGTTTCTTTCTTTAGGCAGGGGATCTTTGAATGAAATTTCTACAAATAAAAAAATATTGGCTGCAGGATTTTCACTTTTTTTGATTGCAGTCTGGACAGTGGAGTTTTATCTAATGATGAGGTAATTGCATGTGCTGTGGAGTAACGGTTAAAACCGTTTTGTCTGAAGATCCTGAGTTCCGGACATTTTCAAAAGTATATACTTTACAGAAACGGTTAAAACCGTTTTGTCAGTAGATCCTGAGTTCCAGACAATTTCAACAGTATATACTTTACAGAAACGGTTAAAACCGTTTCTCCAAATAATAATAAAACAGAATATAAATATATATCTGCAAAAACTTTGAACCTCAAAAAAATACTTGTCATTTCATATTACTGGCCGCCGGGCGGCGGTGCAGGTGTGCAGAGGATTCTTAAGTTTGTAAAGTATTTTCCGGAAAACGGTTTTCAACCGTTTGTTGTGACGGTGGACGAAGAAAAGGCGAGTTATCCTGTTATTGATAAGTCGCTGAATGCCGAAGTGCCACACGAAGCCGAAGTGATAAGAACCGGCACGTTTGAACCTTTCGATATTTATTCTAAACTAATCGGGAAGAAAAGTATCCCGACCGGATTTTCAAATGAAACCGACCCCGGAATGATACAGAAACTATCCAGATTTATCAGAGGAAATTTCTTCATTCCCGACGCAAGGAAAGGCTGGATAAAATTTGCTTTCACAGAAGCTTGTAAACTTATCGAGAAAGAAAAGATTGACATTGTAATTACTACCAGCCCGCCTCATTCCGCACAGCTTGTCGGGCTTAAACTCAAAAAAAAATATAAAATAAATTGGATTGCGGATCTCCGGGATCCGTGGACGGATATTTATTATTATAAGGAATTCAAACATCTTCCGTTTGCTGAGAAACTTGATAAAAAATATGAACGGCTTGTTCTGGAAAATGCTGATAAAATAATTACCGTAAGCAATGACCTCAAAAGAATGTTCTTGCAAAAGTCTGATAGTATTGATGAAAAAAAATTCACAATCATTCCAAACGGTTTTGATGAAGATGATTTTAAGAATTTAAAAAAGCCAGACAAGACTCAAAATGATTTCATTATCTCATACACAGGTACACTTGCAGAAAGTTATAATCCGCAGATATTCTTTGATGAATTGAAAAAAGTGGTAACCGAAAATCCTGAAATAAATATAAAGTTAAGATTCATTGGGAGTCCCGCAGATTCTATGATGAATAGGATTCGTGAAATGTCAATGAGCAGTAATCTCGAAGTGATCCCTACAGTCTCTCATGAAAGATCAGTCGAATATTTGAACGAAAGCACATTGCTGCTGCTGGTTATTCCCGAAGTAAAAAATGACAAGGGAATCCTTACCGGTAAACTGTTCGAATATCTTGCATCAGGAAAAACCATTGTATGCATTGGTCCTGAAGACGGCGAAGCTGCCGCTTTTATCAGTGAATGCAAAGCGGGAAAAACTTTTGACAGAAATAATGAATATGGTCTGTCGGAATATCTTTCTGGATTAGTACAATACTGGAAAGTCAAAGGTGATCTGAATATAGAAAATGATCTGTATAAAAAATATTCCAGAAGATCTCAGACTAAATATTTATGTGAAGTGTTGAAATGTTTTTAATGTAGTAATTAAAAATTTTACATGAATTAATTTTATGAATTAATTCTAATTTAATTCGGATATTTTATTTCTGAACCAATCTCTGTCTGAAGTATCAATAATGTGTTCCGTATTACTCTTCAAAGTATAATTTAAAAATTCGTCCTCCGGATCATTTTTTAAATTCACCAGATCATTAAATAATTTTATAAAATTCTGAAGAGAACTTTTGTGAGTTTCATTCAGAAGTTTACTGTTTGATATGAACTGTCTGAAATTCTTTATCTCATCCTTATTGCCGTCATAATCTTTTACTTCATAAAAGATCTTCAAAAGAAGTTTCCTTAAAATAATTTTTACTGTCAGCAAATTTGTGTTAATTCTGGAACAGATCTCAAGTGACTCCAAAAACTTACCTTCTTCAAACAGTAATAATGCACTGCATAACGATTGAAGTTTGTAAATGTGTGCAGGACTAATTGATTTTATGTTTTCTTTGAAAAATAATTCCGCATCAGATGTGTTCTTATAGCTGATGTATTCAATAAACAAATTTAAAAACAGATCTGATCTGAAATAATTCTGGTTTGTCTTATATAGTTTGTATTTCAGTATTTTGTCATAAAGATCAAGTTTGATTTCATGAAATTTAGTTGACTTATTCAGATTTATATATCTGTTGCACATTGAGATCATTCTCAAAATGAAATGCATTTTACTCCTGATGCTTAATCTTTCAAAATTCTTTTCTAATTGATCTTTCAGTTCAAAAAAATATGACTCATCGGTTCTGTTTTTATTCATCAGAAACAGATTATAATACATTGAAAACAAATCTTTATTTTTGAAATTATTATCTCTGATATATTGATAAAGAGATTCAAGATCAAGCAGTTCTATAAATTTTTCCGGCAGGTTAATTTTGGGGTTATAATTGAAAGTATTTTTGTTTACATCTATATCGTTGAGACTTATAAACAGATCTGATAAAAAATAAAAAATCAGTTGCTCAGTTCTTTCAAACACATCACCCGTAATTTTGTATTGCTCACCTCTGTCAAGATGAAATGATACGATCTGCCATTTCATTAAATAATCATAGTAAAAGGTCTGATAATTAAATTCGGATTTTTCAAACTGCTTTTCTTTTTCTTTGAATTTAGAAAGGAAAATGTTGTCAATTTTTCTCCAGTCAAGCTCATCAAGTAAGTATCTGTCATAATCAAACTTATTTTTTTCGAGATTCAGGGTTACAAGATATTTTTCTCCCAGCTTATAAAAATCTGAAAATAGTTTTCTCAGATTCTCATCACTGAATATATCATTTCCAAAAACGTGTCTGTAAATATTTTCCTTTGTAAATGATGAAGAGTCAAATTCTGGATAGAATTTCCTCAGGTAATTGTATAGTAAAAGCAGTTTTTTGTTATTGTTATAAAAAGGTGAGAGCAAAAATTTTTCGAATCTTAATATTTCTTTTTTTGTCAAACCTTTCAAAATATTGATCGCTTTGTAGTTTATCATCCAAAAGAAGTTTTCACAATTTAAAATTTATATTCTCTCAATAAAATGCATTAAATGATTGTTTTGGAAGTAAAACAGGCTTAACTGCAAATTTTATTATGATTTAATCCGTCACAAACACTTTAAAGTTAGTTTGGAATATTATTTTTTTGAAAGTAATTTTACATCTGTTTAATAATTCAAATGATTTTTCCGGATATATCGGTGAAAAGTTTGAATAATATTTTAAGAAAACACTAACTAAACATTCTGAAAGGAATCACACTTTGTTAAAAAAAATTATTTTATTTTATTTCTTATGCTTATTACCATTTGGGAAAATATTTTCTCAGTATGATAATAATTATTCTGCAACATTCAACGGATTTAACAGCTACGTCGCTGTTCCAAATTCTTCGGGATTAAGTCCGACCGGCGGTATTACACTGGAAGCATGGGTGAACCCGTCACAGTTAGGTCCGGGCACTATGTCAGTGATCGGAAAAAATTATCAGACATCGTATTTTATCGGAGTTCAGGTTTCAGGAAGAGTTGTATTTTATCCGAAAGGCGGAGCGTCGCTTAGAAGTAAAGTAACCGGTGTAATTCCGGTTAATCAATGGACTCACATTGCAGGTACTTATAATGGTACTTCTACAGCTATTTACATAAACGGAGTTTTGGATACTATCACTTATGTAAATACCGGACCGGTTACGACAAATTCAGATTCACTTTTTATCGGAGCTGACAGGGTTGGTGCTGCTACTTCATTATTCTTCAGAGGGAAATTAGACAATGTCAGGATCTGGGGTGATGCAAAGGGTCTTTCACAAATTAACCACAACATGTTTACTCCGCTTGAGATCACTTTTCCCACAGGAGAATACATTAATCTTCGTGCAAGTTTTCAGTTAAACTCAAATGGATTAAATTATGGAGGATCGGAATTAAATATCGGACATACAAGGAATATATCATTTGCTGACATCAGCAGTGAATCGGTTAACTATCTGGATTACAACAACAGTCTCGTACTGAACGGAACCACAGACTACTTCACTGTAAGTAATCATGCAGGATTTAATGCCACTAATGCTGTAACCCTTGAAGCATGGATAAGAAGGGACACAACCGGTACTCAGCCAAATGACCAGTATATTGTAAATAAAAGCGGTGGTACCAACAGGTTTGGTTACGCACTCTGGTTAAATTCTTCAACCGGAATTTTAAAGTTTAAAATAAATTCTGTTGCCGGTCCTTCGGGAATTGTTTCATTGGGAGCAATTCAAACAGCTCAGTGGACTCACGTTGCTGCTACATATAACTCAGCCACAGGAATTGCTAGACTTTACATCAACGGAAAATATTCAAACGGCGTATTCTTTTCTGGGAGTCCGTTGATTCAAAATGATCCTGATAATCTTTTTATAGGAGGTATTGGTGCTACAGATCTGGCAGCATATAAATTCAAAGGTCAGATTGACGGTGTCAGGATCTGGAAAACCGAAAGATCTTTAAATCAGATCAACGATAATATGTATAATAATCTGAGTGACATTAATATGGTGTCATTTGATTTTGATGAAAAGTCAAGCGCTGTTCATAATGGAAATACTACTTCGTATAATTCAACTGTTTTTGCAGGTTCAGCTCATATCAGTTCTTCTCATTTAAATAATAACAACGAACTGACATCGCCTGTACTTTCAAATGAACTGGGAAATTTTAATTCATCCCAATATACAGTCAGTACTAAAAGAACTTATATTCCTGATGGATATGTGTCGGGAATATGGGATTCAGTTTACATTCCGGCAAACGGGTCTATTACAGATATAAAATTATTTACACTGATCTCTCACAAATATACATCTGATCTTGATATCACATTAACTTCTCCATCAGGTAATGCAATAATGCTAATCGGTTCAAAAGGCAGTTATGGAAATGATATTATGACTTTATTTTCTGATGGTGCTGGAAATTATGGATCCGGCGGAGTTGGAGTAAATGATCCGGGGATTACTCCGCCTTTTAGTCCGTCTATAAGACCTGCAGGTGCATTCTCTATTTTCGACGGGGAGAATATGCAGGGCTGGTGGAAACTAAACTGTTCTGATAAATCCAGTGGAAACATTGGATATGTACATGGATGGGGATTAAATATAAGTTCAGTACCTTTGCATAAAGTTTTGATTCTCAATGCATTGATACAGGGTTTTTATGATATGAATTCGAATGAGATGGTTCAGGATTATGTAAAAGTAAATTTAAGACAGGTAAATTCTCCATATAGTATAATTGATTCCTCAGTCACAATATTTAATCAAAACGGTGTTGGAAAATTCAATTTCTCAAACATAACAAACGCAACGGAATTCTATATTCAGACCGATCACAGAAACTCAGTAAATACGTGGACTTCCGGATCAAATATTTTTAACAGTGATACTTTATATTATAACTTTACTCTCGCAGCAGGACAGGCATTTGGCGCAAATCAAATAAAAGTAGATAATTCTCCGGTACGATATGCAATATATAACGGTGATGTAAATAAAGATGAAATTATTGATCTCACTGATATTTCTTTAGTGGACAATGATGCTGCAAATTTTATGACTGGTTATGTATTGACTGATCTTACCGGTGATCAGTTTATAGACTTAAATGATCTGACTATTGCAGATAATAATGCGTTTAATTTTATTTCAGTTATAAAGCCCTGAATAGAAGTTATGCAATTAAATTATAAAATTAATTTCAAACAAAACTTTTTTATAACATTTTAAAAAAGATTTTAAAAAAATAAAACAATATAAATAACTATGGAAACACAAATGAAACAGATTCGCGATCAGCAAAAAGATTTATGGAATAAATTTTCTCCCGGCTGGAAAAAATGGGATGATCTCACAATGGAATTTTTAGAACCTATGGGAATTGAGATCGTCAGACTTATAGCCCCAAAAGAAAAAGAACTTATTCTGGATGTGGCATCAGGTACCGGAGAGCCCGGGCTTACTATTGCAAATATGATCAGGGAAGGTAATGGTAAAGTAATTGCAACTGACATTTCAAATGGTATGCTAGAAATAGCCTGTGAGAATGCTAATAAAAGAGGTATAAATAATTTTGAAACTATAATTAGTGATGTAAGTGATCTTCCATTTGAAGATAATACATTTGATGCGATCAGCTGCAGATTCGGATTCATGTTCTTTCCCGGAATGCTTCAGGCTGCAAAGGAAATGGTAAGAGTATTAAAGCCCGGGGGTAGAATTGCAACTTCTGTCTGGGGTGCTCCGGAGAAAAATTTCTGGATCACTACTGCCATGAAAACGCTGAAAAAAAATATGGATCTTCCGGAAGTTCCCAAGGACGCTCCCGGAATGTTCCGATGTGCTGAGATCGGACTTATGGCTGAAATTTTTAAACAGGCAGGTATGAAAAATATTTCTGAAAAAGAAGTCAGCAGTAAATTAAATACCGGTACTGCAGAAGCTTACTGGAATTTTTTAAATGATGTGGTAGCACCAGTCGTGTCAGCCATGAGTCAGGCGAATGACAGCTTAAAGAATAAAATCAAAGATGAAGTATTTGATCTTGTAAACCAAAAATATCCGGAAGGTAATGTAGCAATAGACAGCAGTGCTTATGTTGTTTACGGTGAAAAATAAAATATGCAAGTTTTCGCAGAGTCCGAAGATCATGTGATTCTGCGAAAACTTTTTTTAATTTAAATGAGATACCTGATGATGAAAATCAGGGATCTCCTTTCACATCTGTCCAAAACGTTTAGTCATAATATTTAAGATTCATTATTTTTTACTTGCTTTTTTTAACGACAAAAAAGCAACAAAAAAAGCCGCCCCGAGTACCGTGGAAGTTAACTTGCCGGAAAATCTTTCGTCCCGAGTACTCGGGACTGCAAAAATATAAACTCCTCAACCGTTAGAAAAGCACTAACGGTTTCGTCAAACAATATATT
>DAORRV010000013.1:0-4234 GCA_035443185.1 Ignavibacteria bacterium
TAATGTCTATATTTAGTGAGATAAAAGTTCTCATTATATTATAAAGTTTTGAATGTCTGTTTTAAGAAGTTTAAATATATAAAACTTACTTTATATAATCATTCAATAATTCTATTTTGATTAAACAAAAAAATTCTCACAATGAAAAAACCATTTCCACCTGTTTATTATGCAGACTATTTAAAACTTGATTCACTTCTTACCAGTCAAAAACCAAAGAGCGATGAATACGGAAATCCTGCACATGAAGAAATGTTGTTTATAATTGTTCATCAGGCATATGAGCTTTGGTTCAAGCAGATCCTGCATGAGCTGAATTCAATTTCCGAAATGTTTCGCAAGGATGATATTGATGAAAGAAATATCGGAGTTGCAGTATCAAGATTACGCAGGGTTACTGTCATTCAGAAAATTCTGATCGATCAGCTTGGAGTGGTCGAGACAATTACACCATTAGATTTTTTAGAGTTCAGAGATTATCTGATACCGGCTTCGGGATTTCAGAGTTTTCAGTTTAGGTTAATTGAGAACACACTTGGATTGAATATTGACAACAGAGTAAAATTCAATGACAAGAATTATTATACTATGGTGTCTGACGAGCATCAAAAAATGTTGATAGATTCTCAAAGTAAAGATTCGATATATGAATCCGTTGACAAATGGCTTTCAAGAATTCCATTTCTTAATATTGATGATTTTGATTTTTGGAAATATTATAAGGATGCAGTTGGTGTGACTCTTGAGAATGAAAAAAATATAATTTTAAATAACCCGAGTCTTACTGAAGAGAGAAAAGTAAAACAGCTTGAAATGTTTGAATCTACAAAAGAAAATTTTGAAGCGCTTCTTGATGAAAAAAAATATGAAGAGTTAAGATCACAGGGGCATAGAAGACTTTCATACAGATCAATGCATGCAGCACTTTTCATAAATCTTTACAGAGACGAACCCATACTTCATCTGCCATACAGATTGCTGACATATCTTGTGGACATTGACGAACATTTTACAACCTGGAGATACAAACATGCCCTTATGGTTCACAGAATAATCGGCGCAAAGGTAGGCACAGGTGGATCTTCAGGACATCAGTATCTTCTGCAGACTGCAGAAAAACATAAGGTATTCAAAGACCTTTTTGATCTGCCTACATATATGATACCAAGATCAGATCTACCTGAATTACCGGAAGATCTGAAAACAAAACTTGGCTTTTATTATACAGCTACTTTAAATAAATAAAAATTTAAAAAAATTGAACATAGATCTTAAAAATAAAAAAGCAATTGTCTGCGGAAGTACTCAGGGAATTGGCAAAGCAATTGCGATAGAACTGGCTTCATCAGGAGCAAGTGTGATTTTAATTTCGAGGAATGAAGATTCTCTTAGAGAAGTATTACGAGAACTACCTGCAGCAAAAGATCAGAATCATAATTTTATAGTAGCAGATTTTTCTGATCCCGATTCATTGAAAGAAAAAATGCATAACTTTATTTCAGAATCTTCACCTGTACACATTTTAGTAAATAATACAGGCGGTCCTAAAGGAGGCGAGGCAATTGCTGCTGACACTTCAGAATATTTACAGGCATTTTCAAATCATCTTATCTGTAATCAGATTCTTGTGCAGGCAGTAGTTGAGGGAATGAAGAAGGAAGGATATGGAAGAATAGTAAATATTATTTCTACATCTGTAAAGCAGCCTTTGAAAAATCTGGGAGTTTCAAATACCATACGCGGTGCAGTTGCAAGCTGGGCAAAGACACTTGCAGGCGAGCTCGGTCCATTTGGAATTACAGTAAATAACGTATTACCCGGTGCTACAAAAACGGTAAGATTAAAATCTATTATTGAAAATAAATCTAAGATATCAGGTAAGACGATTGAAGAAGTCACAAAAGAAATGCTGAAAGAAATTCCTGTTGGAAAATTTGCTGAACCTGAGGAATTGGCTTATGCAGTTACGTTTCTAGCTTCATCACTCGCAGGAAGTATTAATGGAATTAATTTACCGGTTGATGGCGGAAGAACGGGATGTTTATAGAACCATTACGAATTAAAATTTAGGAATTAAGAATTTCAAATAGTTAATAGTTAATAGTTAATAGTTAATAGTTAAATTAATTACTTTGATTTACAGGAAAATTGCAAGAAAGTTCACAATGAATTATTTAGATAAGTTTATATAAATCTTTAATAGAACAATTCAGAATAATTAATTAGTGATTTCCCACAAAAAAAAGGGGGAGCGAAGGGGCTTGTTGCCGAAAAAAAAGCAAAACCAAATATAAAAACTCAGCACTGTAAACAGTGGAGTCAAATCAAACTCAATTCTACAAACCCCTACCAGCCTCCCCTTTGGACAAAAGGGAGGAGCAATAACTGTTTAATAATTCTTTTTGGTTCTGGCAATACCAGTGTATGAATTAGAGATTGATCAGAGTTAAGAGTTTATTTAATGATTTTTCATTTTTTGAATGTAAATAAATACTATTATGATATTATATAATGTTACAGTTTGTACTGAAGATTCTGTTCATGATGAATGGCTGTCATGGATGATGGATAAGCATATTCCTGATGTGATGGAGACAGGTCTTTTTACTGAATATAAAATTTACAGAATATTAACGGATTCCCCTGAAGAAAAAACTTATTCGATTCAATATTTTCTGAGATCGATGGAAGATTATGAAAAGTATCGTGATAAATTTGCACCTGCGCTGCAGGCTGATTTTCAAAATAAATACAAAGATAAATTCACAACATTCCGCACGATACTGGAACAAGTAGAATAAAAGTAAAAGTATATGGATAAACTAAAAAATTATATCGACGGAATTCTCACTACTCCTTATTCCAATAATTATATAAATAATTATGATCCGTCTACCGGAGAAGTCTATACAATGCTTCCCGATTCGGATGCTGAAGATGTGGAACTTGCAGTTCAGTCTGCCGAAAAAGCTTTTCCAAAATGGTCTGCATTATCTGCAGACAGGAGAGCTGATCATCTTTATAAAATAGCTGCTCTTATAGAAAGGGATCTTGAAAAATTTGCATATGCAGAAAGCAAAGATAATGGAAAGCCGCTGCAGCTCGCTTTGAGCGTGGACATTCCGAGAGCAATTAAGAATTTTGAATTTTTTGCATCGGCTATTACACAATTTTCATCAGAGTCACATCATACAAATTCTGAAATTTTGAATTATACTTTAAGACAGCCATTCGGAATTGCCGGAGCAATCTCGCCGTGGAATCTTCCTCTGTATTTATTTACCTGGAAAATAGCTCCTGCTCTAGCAGCGGGAAATTGTGTAATTGCCAAACCATCTGAAGTAACTCCTCTGACTGCATTCATGCTTTCCGAGATTTGCATTGAAGCCGGACTTCCTCAGGGGGTTTTGAATATCATACACGGATACGGACATAAAGCCGGTTCAGCAATTGTTTCAAATCCAGGGATCAAAGCCATTACATTCACCGGCGGAACAAAGACCGGTATGGAAATATCAAGAATAGCTGCGCCGATGCTGAAAAAATTATCTCTCGAGCTCGGCGGTAAAAATCCTGTGCTGATTTTTAAAGACTGCAACTATGATGAGATGCTTGAAACTACAGTGAGATCTTCTTTTACAAATCAGGGCGAGATCTGTCTCTGCGGGTCGAGGATATTTATTGAAAAGGAAATTTATGAAAAGTTTAAAACTGACTTTGTAAAAAAAGTTCGTGAACTGAATGTGGGTGATCCGCTTTTAGAAGATACAAATGTAGGTGCAATAGTATCCGAACAGCATTACAATAAAATTCTTTATTACATTGACCTAGCAAAAAAAGAAGGCGGAAATATACTGTGCGGCGGAGAGTCGGTAGAATTGAAAGGCAGATGTAATAATGGCTGGTTCATAGCTCCGACTGTGATAGAAGGTCTTGATTATAAATGCAGTCCTAATCAGGAAGAAATATTCGGTCCGGTTGTTACTATAATGCCTTTTGAAAGTGAGGATGAAGTTTTGAATATGGCAAATTCGACTGAGTACGGTCTTGCAACGGTAGTATGGACAAGTGATCTTTCAAGGGCACACAGAATTTCCGCAAAGATACAATCAGGTATTGTCTGGATAAACTGCTGGATGGTAAGGGATTTGAGAACACCATTCGGTGGTGTGAAAAATTCAGGAGTAGGAAGAGAAGGCGGATTAGAAGCGTTGAGATTTTTTACTGAGACAAA
>DAORRV010000013.1:4334-52891 GCA_035443185.1 Ignavibacteria bacterium
TTGCTTTCTTTCTGGGAAAAAAATTCATTTACAAATTACGATCATATAATAATTGGCAGTGGAATACTGGGCTTGTCTGTTGCCTGTGAGATCAAGGAGAATTTTCCTGAAAGGTCAGTGCTGATTATAGAGAAAGGAATTTTTCCTGAGGGCGCAAGTACTAAGAATGCTGGGTTTGCATGCTTTGGTAGCTTTACGGAAATACTGTCTGATTTTGAATATACAGGTGTTGATAAAACTGTGGAACTTATTTCCAACAGATGGGAAGGAATCGGTATTTTAAGAAAGAGACTTGGTGATGAAAACATTGGTTTTCTGAATTATGGCGGGTATGAAATTATAGATGAAAAGCATTCTGAGAATTTAAATAAAATTCCCTTTGTAAATTTAAAGCTTAAAGACATTTTTAATGACGATGTTTATTTTATAAAAAATGAACGGATAAAAGAATTCGGATTTAATCCATCTAAAGTTTCTTCACTTATTTACAGTCCTTTCGAATCACAGATAGATACGGGAAAAATGATGAAGTCCCTGATAAGATATTCTGTTTCACTTGGCGTAGAAATTATTAACGGATGCAATGCAGACTCTTACAGCGAGAAAGAAAATTATGTAAAACTTTTTGTAAACAGCGGTGACGTGAAAGATAATATAGTTTTCAATTGCAAATCCTTAACTGTATGCGCAAATGCATTCACACAAAAATTTTTACCCTCACTGAAGATCAGACCCGGCCGAGGACAGGTTGTTGTAACCAAGCCTGTAAAGGACCTTAAATTTAATGGTGTATTCCATTTCGATGAAGGATTTTATTATTTCAGAAATTTTGGTGACAGAGTTATATTCGGAGGTGGGAGAAATCTTGATTTTGAAAAAGAAGAAACTACGGAGTTTGATGTCAGTGAAAAAATAATTTCAGATCTGAAAAAGAAGCTTAAGAATACAATTTTATTTGAACAGGATTTTGAAGTTGATTATTCATGGAGCGGGATAATGGGATTTACTGAAAATAAACTACCGGTCATTGAAGAAATTTCCGACAGGGTGAAATGTATTGTTTCATGTAACGGAATGGGAATCGCACTCTCATCTTTTACAGCAAAACTTGTAATAAAAAAACAGCGGTAAATTATTTTTCACCGCTGTAATAAATCTGATATTAAAATTACATTGCCTGCTCATCTGCAGTAGGACCATACACAGATGGAAGTGGAATATCATTCATTCTCAGATATACCTGAAGCTGTCCTCTGTGATGTACATTATGATTTAATACAAACCCACGGATCACCTGAGCTTTCGGCATTTTCATATATACTTTATCTCCGTCTTTCATAGTCCACTCTTTCATTAATTCATCATCATCATGTCTCTTAAAACTTTCGATTGCTTTTGCAACACTTTCATCAAAAGCTTTTACCAGTTCGTCTTTAGTAGCATTGGTCGGAATCTTATAATCTGAATTACTAAAATCCAGTTCATCGACATCTAAAGTACCACCCACATAGTTTGGAATATCTCCAATGTGATTGGCAAGCTGACCGAGTGTCATGGATTTCTCATGAGGTTTGTAATCAAATTTCCCGTCAGGCAGGCGGTCGAGCATGTTTCTTGTAAGCTGAGATTCATACTGAAATTCAGCAAGTAATGCATCTATCAATTTCATTTTAATTTTGGTTTGGTTTGGTTAATAAAAAGGTTTAGTAAATTAAAATTTTATACGAACAAAAAAAATATACTTTTAAAATGAAGTTTAGTTACGAAATAAGTTAACATTAAATTTTTATAATTTTGCAATTTGTTCAAGAGTTTCTTTTACAGTCAGAAAAGTAGTATCAATAATATGCAAATAAGCAGGCCAGACATAACCGTTAAGCTGGTCATTAACAATGTCTACTCTCTCACCCATTACATCCCCGGGTACACGAAGTTCATCCCGACGGTGGTTTTCTGTACTTTCGCATTTCAGCCAGATAAATTTCTGCTTGGTTATATATTCTAAATCGGATAATTCTTCTTTCAGAAATTCTAATCCAACCGGAGTCCAGACATTTTCTATGGCTACAGGCATTGAGAGTTTAAGATATTCCTTTGCAGTATTTATTGACAGCCGCGCAGTCAGAAGTTCCTCTTCATATGAAAACCTGATAAAATTTTTATCATAGATCCATTCCGTAAAATAATCACATTCGATTATTGCACCATTTTTGCGACGAGCCCATTCTTTTGCAATCGTTGACTTTCCAACTCCGCATGCTCCTGTAAGAATAAGTAATTCACTCATAAAAGAAAAATATAATTTATTTAATTTAGTAACCTCAGTATCTCAGTATCCGCAAGTCCTAAGAGCACGTGACTCTGCGGAAACAATTGAATTTATTTCAGATCCAAAATAGTCTGCACATCACTGTCACTTATTTTCAAAAGTCCTGAAGGTTTTAATCTGCCAAACAAAATTCTCCAGTTATTATCTTTCAAAAAAACTTCGGTAAACATCGGCAGGGATTCATTGACTTTACCTGTATTAGCAAGAGTGACAGCATGCCAGAATTTCATTTCAAGATTTTCGGGAAACATTTCTTCTGCTGTCGAATATTCGTTCATCGCAAGATCCATATCATTTTTTTCGATTGCAAGATCGCCTTTATTCATATGTTCATAAGCCCTGTAAACTTTCAGCAGACGTTTTATCTCCTTCACTGCCTCCGTGTTATCATCTACCCGGAGATCTATAAATTTGTCTTCCCACGGATTTCCGGTAGCTTTACCTTTTACGATAAGTAAACATGCAGACTGTTGTCCACGAATATCTCCACCGGCATTTTGTGCAGCTTCAAGTGCGGCTATCATTCTTTCTGCAAGCGGACCGGCTGAATTCTCAAAAGCTTCGGACATTGCTCCCCAGACTTTATCGGTCAGCATCATATTTGCCTGCACGGAATAATTATCTTTTGCGATGCTCCCTGCTTCAGAGATACAGTACTTTCCTGTATATGAAGCTGATCTTCCTTTTACATCAAGGATTGCAAGCTGTCTGACATCTCTTCCATCGTCTGCTGCGATCAGTTCATCGACAGCTTCCTGCGGTGACTTTCCGGATTTTAAAAGTTCGAGACCTTTTATCCCGAACGAAGGATTAACAAAAGACTGAGTCGCGACCACTCCCACGCCTGCTTCACCCCAGCTAACAATGGATCCGACCGAAAACCAGTGTGACTGAACAGCGACTCCCATCTCCCCTGTTACAGAATCACGCGCGACTATGGAATAAGTATGAGCAAGTTTATCGGAATAAATATTTTGTGAAAATGCATTCATGGAAATTAATATAATTGTTAAAATTAAAATCAGGTTTTTCATTTACTTAATAGATTATTTTAGGGAATTTGAATAAAACTTTTTATAAGATCTGAATTTATACAAATTAGAAAAAGTAATTTTGAATTTCAATATATGGACATTTTTAAAAGGTATAATTTCAGTAATTTCTTTTGAATTTTAAAATCAATTCACACATGAAATTTTCAGCACATACAACTTTTATATTTATTTATTTATTTATTTTATTTTTAAAATCAGGGGTCTCATTCTCACAGGAAATGGAAACTTCCCAGCCGACTGAAGGCACGGAAACTTTTCTCAATGGCAAATGGGAATTGACTATGATAGATAATGAAGCGGTCACTGCTAGTTCCTTTAGCAATGGTTTGCCATTCATTGAGATAAATATTAAGGAGAGGATGGTGAACGGAAATACAGGCTGCAATACTTTTTCAGGGAAAGTCACATCAGAAGGAGAGAAGATCAAATTCGAAAATATACTAGCGACAGAAATGGCATGTCAGTATCAGAGGGATGGAGAATTTTTTGATGCACTTCAGAATTGTAATAATTATTTTATAGATAATGGAATTTTGTCTTTGAAATCTGATGAAGCTGTGAGAGCTGTCTTTCAAAAAATTGAGGGAGCCGGCAGTATTATCAGAGACAGTGTGAAACAGATCATGTTTGATAAAGGAATTGGATTTTATGCATCCGGTCATGAGCCTCCTTGGACAGTGGAGTTTACAGGTGCCGAATCATTGCTGTTTAATTTCAATACCGGAATTGAAGTCATAAATTTTAAAGTCATAGAAACAATCAATGACCTTAGAGACGACAGCATTACTATACTTGCTGAAGGTGACGGTGATGATATTATAGTCAGAATTTTAAAAAGGGAATGTACAGATCTAATGAGCGGAAAGAAATTTCCGTATGAAATAAAATTAAATTTTGATGATATGTTATATGTAGGGTGCGGAGATTTCACTACAGAAAGGGATTCTTCAGGAACATACAGGATAAATGATATCTGGGTATTGGAAAAACTTGGTGACGAAGAACTTAATAAATCCGATTTTAAAACAGGTATGCCGATGATCGAAATAAATATTAAGGAGAATAGTTTTATGGGGAATACCGGATGTAATAAAATGAACGGGAGTATGAAGAATATTGGTTCTCTTATTTTTTTCAGTAAAATCGCATCTACAAGAATGATGTGTCCGGGCGGTTATGACAGCAGAATATTCAGCGCATTAAAGGAAAGTGATAATTTTGAAATTGAGAATATGAAATTATATCTTAAAAGTGGAGATAAAGTTTTAGCTGTATGGCAAAAGATCGACTGATGAAATTATTTTCTGAATCTGAATTTTAGTAAGGTATATACTGCAATTACACCGTCAATCCATTTTATTTTTTTACCTTCACTTTTTGAGCGGGGCGTGTAAACTATCGGAACTTCAGTGATCTTAAAATTTCTTTTCAAAGCTTTAGAAGTGACTTCAGGACAAAATTCAAATCCGTCACATTCCAGATCAAAACTTTTGATCACCTCACTTCTGAATAATTTAAAACATGTGGACTCGTCAGTTATTTTTGAATCATAAAGAATATTCACAATCTTACTCAAAATTACTCCTCCCAAGTAGAATGAAAAAGAAGAATGAGGATTTCCGTTAAGATTTCTCGAGCCGTAAACTATCTTTACATTATCATCTTCAAATGGTCTGAGCAATTCAGAATACTGTGACGGATCATACTCGAGATCAGCGTCCTGAATCAGGATTATGTCTCCTGTAGAAATAGCGAGACCTTTTCTCACTGCTGAACCTTTGCCTTTGTTAATACTGCTGCCTGAAATTTTTATCAGATCAGGAAATTCATTTTTCAAATTAAAGACCAACATGTTTGAAGAATCAGTGGATCCGTCATCAGAGCAGATGATCTCATGAGCAAGATCTCCAGCGATAACTTTTCTTATTAAAATCTCAATTGTTTTTTCTTCATTAAAATACGGAATAATTACAGACAGCTTCAAATTAATTTTTCCTACTCTTTTTAATTTCATTCAGCTTTTTTATGATCTCTCTTTCTCCCGGATTTTCTTCAAGGTATCTTTCGAGACAGTACTGAGCTCTCGCCATATCATTTGAGTTGTAATAATATGAACCAAGATTCAGAAAAATATCTTTAAATAAATTTTCATTTATGAACCCTTCACCTTCTTTTATATAATTCAGATAAAGAAGTTCTGCCGTCTGAAACTCCCCGCTTTCAAATGCAAAATTTCCCATTGGAATTAAATAGTAAGGATTTTTTCTAAAGCTGTAAAAACCGCTGATCCAATTTTCCAGATTTTTAATTCTGACTGTCCTCAGCAGTCTGTCCTTTTCGGTTTCGGAAAAACCCACTGTATCAATTCCTGCATTTATCAGACCTGATTTGAAACTAAATGCAGAGAGCGTATCCGAAGGTTCTTGTAATTTATATACAGCGGAAATACCATCCCAGTACGAAAGTGAATATTCCCTGATCTGACTCAGCTGATTTGTCCAGTTGAAATTTAAAATACTGTTTACAATCAGCTCCGGTGTATATTTTTTTAATTCAGAATTTAAGGCTGCATTATTTATTGTCGATAAATATTCTTTATAAAAATCTTCACGAATCACTTCAAGTCTTCCGTCAATATATACTTTCCGTCCTGTTTTCCATTCAAGCCACCCGCCTGATTCCAGGTTGTTGAAGATCTTTCCGTCAGGTGTATTTTCATTTATAAAATCTGAAGCTTTATCGGGCAGTGCAAGTTTATCAACACCGGTTCCGAATTTTATCTCAGAGCCGTATGGAATATAATATGCGTCCGTTATTACTCTTAAGCCGGTGAGAATACTTACAGTTATAATTATTATAGATAAAGCTTTGGAAAATTTTGTCACGGAGTTTCCTTTGCTGAAAATATTTTTTTCACGAATAAGATCAGATATTGAAATCGAAATTACAAAAAATGCATAGATCATAAAAAGAGGTATGTTTCTGAATGCTGAGAATGAAAGATAAAAGAATGCTGACATTAGTGCAAATTCATGGAACTTCCTGTGATTGAGAGTTATGAAAAGCAGTAGAAATGCTAATACAGAAACTGAATAATAAATATAAAGCTCAGTCTGAAGAATATCTGTCATGCCCCAGGGAGACTGAAGCTCGAGAATATTTAACTGAAAAATATTTCCCTTTTGAAGGCGGGTAAAGAGATAGAAAGGAAATAAAACTCCTTCAGAAAAATATGGATTTATAAAAACTGCAGCGAAAGAAATTCCAGTCCATATTAAAAGATCTTTGTCAAACTTTTTATCACGCACAAAACCTGAAATAATGTAGGAGATCATTATCACAAATCCGATTATAAAAAGTCCGTGCATATTTACCCAGAAGAGCATTATCAGGGGAAGAAAATAAAGCCCGGTTTTTTTAATTTTATCTTTATAAAGGAAATTTCTGTCAAGCACTATCAGCATCAGCAGCATAAATATCCATGTGAAAATTTCCGGTCGGTAGCTGAATCTAACCTGAATGCAGATCAGAGTGACAAGGATCATTATCAGCGAAACGGGAATGTAAACATCGTTGACATTATTTCTTTTAAGCATCAGAAAGAATACAAATGTGATGGCAGCAGCATTAAAAATTGTAAGCCCGTGATCTCCTGTAAAGCTCTGTACAGAAAACATAACTACCTGATACAGCCATTGGATGTCGAGATAATCATTTGCTGATACAGTATATGTGAACATGTCCTTCACAGGGAAAGCCATATTCTCGATGATCCACCTACCGCCTGCGAGGTGAAATCCAAGATCATAGTTCGCGATCTTTCTCAAAGAAAATAAAATTATCAGAAGGAAAACTGATATAAGTGACGGCAGCCATACTGATCTGACGATTTCTTTTAATGAAATTTCAGCAGGAATATGAATTACAGTACCTTTTTTTGGAGGACTGACGGACTTTTTAGAAGATTCTCTTTTTTTCAGAATTTAAAATTTTAAATAATGTGCATAAACTTATTTTATATTGTGAATAATTACAATTTAGAAATGAAGTAGAATAGTGAATGCCCCGAAATCCTGAATGCTCAATGATCTTTCACGCTCTATTGAGGCATCCATTTTTTTTAAACTTTCTCAATTTAGAAATCTTAGCAGAATAGTCTTTGCCTATAAGATTAAAAGGTAAATTGATTATAGAAATTATCAGTTTTAGATTTCATCAATAAAAAAAGTGTTTCTATTTTCCAAAAAAATTAAGGTTATTTATCATGGGAAGTCAAATCTTATTTTTCTTACTATTCATTACAAATCTTTCCTTCGCTCAGATTTATGAAAACCGGGTAATCAGATATAACGGAACAGGCAATAACAGAGATGAAGCTATTGCAATTGACCATTTTTATAAATTATTAGCAGGAAGTTATATTGATCAAAAACAAATGCTGTTAATTAAATAAAAATATCCCTATTTAATACATTCAAGCCTTCGAATCTCAGAGTATTATCACTTTTACCACTCAATATTTTCTGATTTTTGCAAAAAAAAATTTATAGTAATAAAGTATTACAAATTTTATATTGAAAGATTATTAACAAAATCTTTTGATGGAAAACCTTATACTAAAGTTAAAGGAAATAGCTTACAATCTCTCGTGGTCATGGAGCAAGGACACAGTAGAATTATTTAACGACATTAATCCGGATTTCTGGAACTGGTCACAGCATAATCCCGTCATGGTGCTGAATGAGATCAATCCAAGTTATCTTGAATTTATCTTAGAGAAGAAAAATCTCGGCAGCAGGATAAATGATATTTATGCTGATTACAAGAACTATATGTCGAAGAGCACTTATTTCGATGAAAAGTATTTTAAAACTGAAGATCCGATCATAGCATATTTTTCAGCAGAGTTTGGAATTACGGAATGTCTGAAGACTTATTCGGGCGGACTCGGTGTACTTTCGGGTGATCATATGAAATCATCTTCTGATCTCGGAATTCCTCTTGCAGGAATCGGACTGGCTTATAATTACGGATATTTTACACAGCTTATAAATCAGAACGGATGGCAGACGGAAAATTATGAACTGAATGACTTTAAAAATCTCCCAATATATCTTCTCAGAGATGAAAATTACATTCCCCTGAAAGTTGCAGTTAATTTCCCTGGAAGGGCGATCTATTTTCAGGTGTGGGTTGCAAAGATCGGGCGGGTAAAACTTTATCTGCTTGACACATTTATTCCGGAAAATTCTGTAAAGGACAGAAGGGTCACAGACATACTTTATGGCGGAGACAATGAAAGCAGGATCCAACAGGAGATTCTTCTTGGAATCGGGGGTTTCAGATTATTAAAAAAACTCGGCTTTGACATAAAGGCATATCATTTGAATGAAGGGCATTCGGCTTTTCTCTGTTTTGAAAGAATAAGAGATAAAATGAAATCGGAAAATATTTCATATGATGAAGCAAAAGCCAAATGTTACGGCTCGAATATTTTCACAACACATACACCTGTCCCCGCGGGAATAGATATTTTCACAAAGGATCTTTTTATGAAATACTTTACGGAATATGCTGAAAAGGAAGTTGGAGTCAGTCCGGAAAAACTTTTCAGCGAAGGTGATCTTAATAAAGGTCAGGCTGATAATGACAAATTCAATATGGCATTTCTAGCAATAAATAATTCTAACTTATTAAACGGCGTGAGCAAACTTCACGGTGAAGTGTCAAGAGATATGTGGAAGCTGCCAAAGACGAGATCACAGATCGATCATATTACAAACGGAGTTCATATAGCAAGTTATGTTTCCATTCATACAAATAAACTCTTTACCGGATATTTCACTAAAGACTGGAAGTATGATGAAAATATCTGGAGCAGGATAGATGAAATTCCTGACGAGGAGATCTGGGCTTTGAGACTATTGAATAAATATCAGTTAATAAATTTCTGCAGAGAGAGAATAACAGAGAAGTGGATAAGTATGGGAGCAGATAAGGAAAAGCTCAAAGACGCCGAACTCATATTAAACAGAGATGCTCTTACAATTGGATTTGCAAGAAGGTTTGCTACTTATAAGAGAGGCAATTTAATATTCAGCGATCTCGAAAGATTGGAAAAAATTGTTAACAATAGTAAAAAACCTGTACAGTTTGTATTCTCCGGAAAAGCTCATCCAAAAGATGAAGGAGGTAAAAATCTAATTTCGCAGATAGTCGCATTTACAAAAGATGAAGATCTAAAGAATAAGGTCTTATTCCTTGATAACTATGATATAAATATTGCGAGACATCTTGTAGAGGGATGCGATCTTTGGCTGAATAATCCTAGGAGACCAAAGGAAGCTTCGGGTACAAGCGGAATGAAGGTGATTGCAAACGGCGGATTGAATTTCAGTATATTAGACGGCTGGTGGGATGAAGCATACAATCAGGGCAACGGTTGGAAAATAGAAAGTCTTGCTGATGAGAATATTCCGCTTGAGCAAAGGGATCTCTTTGAATCCATGAGTCTTTATGATACACTTGAAAAGCAGATCATCCCGACATTCTACAAAAGAAACAGCAAAGGAATACCCGCAGAGTGGGTAAAGATGATAAAGAATTCGATCAGAGAGCTGGCAGGTACTTTCAATACCAACAGGATGGTAAAAGACTATTGTGAGAAATTTTATTTGAATGTTAAGTAAATAATTTATAATTTAAAAATTCTTACAATTAACCTGAACAAAATTTAGCAATAAATTTCAAAATAAATTAAAAATCATGAAAAATTATTTCAGATTTGCAAAAGTGTTATTTGTAACTTGCCTTCTTATAGTATGCGCAATGTTTTCAAATAATTTACATGCGCAGATAAACGTCGGTGGTCAGCCGATGAGCTCAATGACTGAGCTTAGCGACGTATTCAGTTCGGTAACAATGCCGGATGTTGACGTTCAGAGACTGATCGAAGAAGATCAGATCACAGAAAAAGAACCGGGCATGCCTTTCAGATATGGATATAACTTCGATGTAAATTATAATCTGAATAACTCAGGAACATGGGAAACACTTTCTGACGGAAGCAGAGTATGGAGACTTGCAGTCAGGTCAGAAGATGCAGTATCAATTAACCTTGCATTCAAAGAATTTCACATGCCAAAAGGTGCTACTTTTTTTGTTTACAACGTTGGAAAAAACACAATCTACGGAGCATTCACTGAACAGAATAATTCTGAAGACGGATACTTCGCGACAACTCCTACTTACGGAAGCACAACAATCCTTGAATATTATGAACCTGTATATTCAAAAAACAAAGGCAGGATCACTTTGCATAAAGTCACACATGCATATAAAGATATCTTCGGATATAACAGTGTTCTTGAAGAGCCATGCAACATTAATATAAATTGCCCGATAGGATCTCCCTGGGTAGAGCAAAAACGATCAGTAACGAGGATCACATTCTCACAAGGCGGCGGTTCATTCTTATGTTCAGGTGCACTTATGAATAATACATTACAGGACAGACAGCCATATTATTTATATGCTGAACATTGTGCAACGGATAATTTTTCTACTATAGTTTTTTATTATAATTATGAAACACCTACATGTATAGGTACACTTGGAAGTCTTGCAAATACAATGACCGGTGCGACATTAAAGGCAGCGAATTTTGATACTGATTTCAGATTAGTATTATTAAATCAATCTGTACCTGCTTCATTTAATGCATATTACAATGGATGGGACAGATCAAACACCCAGCCTCTGAATGAGACTGCAATTCATCATCCTGACGGAGCAGTAAAGAAGATCTCTGTTGATAATCAGCCTGCAAATACTGTAACCGGTTTTGGCGGCAGACTTACAAACGGTTTCTGGCTTGTAGTTTGGGACGAAGGAATGACAGAAGGCGGATCTTCTGGATGCCCGATTTATGATCAGAATAAAAGAGTGATCGGTCAAAATCTTGGCGGTACTCCTGCAAATTGTGCAAATCCTCAAAGTGTACAAAAATATTTTGGAAAGCTTTCAGAATCATGGGCACATGGCGGTACACCTGCCACACAGCTTAAAGAGTGGCTTGATCCAAACAATTCTGGTGTGATGACAATTGACGGAATTGATGCTGTTACTGGAGTAGCTCCTGTTTCAAATTTTACTTCTAATATACAGACTCTGCCAATAACAGGCGGCACAGTAAATTTCTTTGATCTGTCAACTAACGGACCGACGACATGGGACTGGAGTTTCCCCGGTGCTACACCATCTACATCCACTGCTCAAAATCCGGGTAATATAAATTTCCCAACTACAGGAAATTATACAGTATCTCTGACGACATCAAATGCTTTCGGAGCTAACATGAAAACTATCGTAGCTTATATTAAAGTACAGGGAGTACCTATAAGTCCGATTACTTTACAGTCACCGGTTAATTTGTCAAGAATAGTAGTGAGTCCGAATGATCCTAATATCACACAATTTAAATGGACATCTTCAAGTCCTTCAAATACTGTGGTTTACAGATTCAAGCTCAAAAAGGTCGCTACACCTACTGAAGATATTTTCGCAAGTGATAATAACGGACTGGATACTGTGATGAGTTTGAGAAACAGTTTCCTTGATTCGCTGGCAGCATCTTATGGTACAACAGGAGATTCAGTGATCATGACATGGAGAGCAACTGCATTCAACGGAGCTGATTCGGTAACATCCAATCCTTTTATAATTACAGTAAGGAGAATGCCTGTCGGTATAAATCAGATCTCGAGTGTATTACCTGAGAAATTTAATTTATATAATAATTATCCTAATCCGTTCAATCCAAGTACTAATATAAAATTTGATATTGTAAAAAATGAGCGGGTTGTGCTCAGCATTTATAATATGCTTGGTGAAAAAATTAATACTTTAATTGATCAGAATCTTTCACCCGGAAGCTATAACGTTGATTTCAATGCAGCTTCGCTTTCGAGCGGAATGTATTTTTACAGACTTGAAACGGCAGGATTTTCTGAGACGAAGCGAATGGCGTTGATAAAATAATTAAGTATTAAAAATCAGGAATTAAGAATTTTTAAGATTTACATTTTCCCGCAGAGATGAAAATTTCTTTGCGGGATTTTTTTTATGTCTTTAAGAATCCGGATTCATTCGGGTGAAGCTAATTTATAAGAACACTGATTCAAATATAAAATTATCAGATGCCGAAAGATTCACTAGGGCATGACGGATTTTTACTTTTGATTCGTCGCTCCACTTCCCGCAAAATCAATTACATTTATTTCTTTGAATAATGAATATTAAACTCTGAGACTTCGAGGTAAAATTTAATTCCCCACTGAACACTTTCATTAAAAAAAATAATATAATTGTTAGATTAAATATAAATGCATAACTTATTGAAATTTCATCAGTAAAAAACAAATCTAAAAAATATAAACGAAAGGGACTCAACTAATGAAAAAGATAACTCTTTTTTATATTATTCCGCTGTTTGTAATAAGTATTTATCTCAGTGGATTTAATATACTCGGCAATAACGACGATCCAAATCTGGATCAGCCGCCTAAGCAGTACTGGGATCATGTATCCGGATCAATGCCAGGTGAAGTAACAGTCATAACCGATAATTCAGGTTTTGATAATTTCGATCTCGGAGTTGATTTTTCTGAAAGTCATATTTCTTCCAGTCCGAAAAATCCAAACTGGTATTTTGTAGCTTATAATACAAATGCTACTTATTATACACTTAACGGACTTGACTGGCAGAGGAACAATCCATTCTTCCCAAACCAGGCAGGAGATCCTGTGACTGCTTATGACAGTCTTGGTAATCTGTATTATGACAATATGAAAAGTCCTATCACAGGTACATGGAATATAAAGTCAACAAACGGAGGAGTTAGCTGGCTTTCACCTGTCTCTGCAAATATCGGAAATGACAAAAACTGGATCGCTGCAGATCAGACTAACGGACCTTATTCCAATTATATTTATGGTGTGATGACCCCGGGAAATGTAGTGAGAAGTACAGACGGAGGTGCAAGTTATAATCTTGTTTTCTCAGCAAGTAACAATCTTCCGGGTATGATGGTAGCTGTCGGCGCAAACACAGTCGGAGGAAATGTTTCCGGCGGATGCGTTTATGTAGTTACAAATACCGGTAATTCATTTGCTGCTACATATTCATTTTTCAGATCAACAAACGGAGGGCAGTCTTTTGATTTTATGTCATCGCAGAATTTTGCAAACTATGTCGGCACAGCAGTAAACGGCAGAAATTCTGTTCAAAATTTCAGAACAAGACCTTATCCTTTTATTACTGCAGATAACAGTTTCGGTCCTAACAGAGGAAGACTTTATCTGGTATATTCATCCAATACTCCTGCAGGTGACGGAAATAAACCGGATATTTTCTGCAGATATTCTACTAATCATGGAACTACATGGTCATCAGAAGTCAGAATTAATGATGATCCAAATACAGTATTACATAACCAATGGCATCCTTCAACTTGGTGCGATAAAGAAACCGGCAGACTGTATGTTCAGTGGAATGACACCAGAGATACACCGACAAGTGACAGTGCGCTTGTTTATGCTTCTTATTCAACTGACGGCGGTGCAACTTTTGTTCAGAATAAAATGATCTCAAATAAGAAATTCAGAATCAACTGTACTACTTGCGGCGGCGGCGGTACACCTGCCTATCTTGGAGATTACAGTTCGATCACTTCAAATTCAGTGACTGCAATGCTTACCTGGACAGATTTCAGAAATAATAATTTCGGAAGTTATGTAGGATATTATCCTGACTTTGCTTTAAAGACAAGTTCACAGTCAATATCAGTGAACAGCGGACAGAATGTAACCTTCAGAGCAATAGTCCCTGCTGTAAAAGATTACGGCAGAGTAGTAAAATTCACAGCAACTATGGATACACTTCCCGCTGCAGGTTCACTAAATATTTCTTTTGTCGGAAAAGATTCAGTAAATTCATTTCCTGATTCTGTCAGCATTAATGTTGCTGCAGTCGGAAGTGTAACACCCGGAAGATACAGTATCAAAGTGATCGGCAAAGGTCCAAACGGAACTCCGATCCACAGCAGGTATGTAAGTGTTTTAGTTAACTCTTCATTTTTAACTGTTGGAACGAACAGACCTGGTACTGCAGAATTCAGCGTAAACGGAATTGTTTATAATCAGACACAGCAGCTTGTATTCACAAACGGAGCAAGCGTAAACGTAACAGCGATCAGTCCAAGAGTAGTCGGAGCTACACAGTATGTATTTACAAACTGGTCAAATTCAGGTGATACAAGTCAGACAATTGTGATCAACAGCAATACTAATCTGACAGCATTTTACAAAACTCAGTACAGACTTTTAATTACTTCATCTGTAGGAAATACATTTGGCGGTGGAGTATATTATGACTCTGCATCAAGTCCTCAGATCGGTGTATTGTCAAGAGTGATCAACAGCGGAGGTACGAATTATTATTTCAGAGGATGGACAGGGATTGGAGCAGGCTCATATACAAGTCCTGACAGTACCGGACTGGACAGCGTGATCACCATTAATAATATAACAGTACCAATCGTTGAGACTGCAAGATGGACTACTACAGTTGGAATAAATCAGCTTAGTTCACTTGTCCCTGATAAATTCAGTCTGTACCAGAATTATCCAAATCCTTTTAACCCAACGACCAATATAAAATTTGATATTATAAAAAGCGGCGGTGTGAAAGTTATTGTTTATAATGCTTTGGGTAAAGAGGTGAATGTACTTCTGAACGAGAATCTGAGTCCTGGTACTTATAAAGTGGACTTTGACGGTGCAGGATTTGCAAGCGGAATTTATTATTATAAAATTGTGACGAGTGAATTTACGGATGTAAAGAAAATGCTTCTCATAAAATAATCAGGAATTAGGAATTAATAATTTTTGAAGTGAATTTTTTCCCGCAGAGAATGATGATTTCTCTGCGGGATTCTAATTTTAATTTCTTTACTACTTCTTTTCAAAAGTGCTGGACTGAATTGGAGCGTCGAAAAGAGTGTGTGTGTGTCAAATAACTTTCGAAACTGTCAAGTGGATGTTGTCAAATACTTAAATGTTTTAGGCTGATGTAAAGTAAATCCATAATTATTTATCTAATTCATTGAATCTTTAAACCATAAGAGCTAAAATACATAATCTTTTTTATCAACCCTATTTATTGAACTAATGAAACTATCATTAACAATCTTTATATCTGTTTTTATATTTGCAGCTATTTGTCTCAAATTAGATTTCCCATTAAAATCACCTGATACTTCTGAAAATAAAAATGCAACCACTGAAGAAGACCTAAAATATCCAAACGAAAATGAATATGTTAAAAGAACTTTTCCATTCTATAAAGCCGATCCTGATGCACATCTTGTTGCATTAAAGCAGGCACAGGAGATGAGATCGGAAACTCTGTCAAAGTCTCAATCCGATAATCTTATCCCTGCATGGGAATTTGCCGGACCGGTAAATATCGGAGGAAGGTTTTCCGATATCGAATATGATCCAAACAATACAGACATAGCTTATGCAGGTGCTGCGACCGGCGGAATTTTTAAAACTATGGACGGCGGAGTTACATGGAATCCTGTGTTTGACGATCAGGCAGTTCTCCCGATCGGAGATCTTGCTGTCGATCCTGTAAATTCTAATATAGTCTATGCAGGAACAGGCGAGGCAAACGGCGGTCATAATAATTTTGCCGGAGGCGGAATTTATAAATCCACTAACGGCGGAGATTCATGGCAGCTTATGGGCTTGGAAAATACAGTCTCAATCGGAAGGATAGTTATCAATCCATTGAATCCGCTGAGAGTTTATGCAGCAGCAGCCGGTTCATACTTTGCTCCGAATATCGAAAGAGGAGTTTACAGAAGTGATAACGGCGGAAGTACATGGAGTAAAGTATTATATATAAATGATTCAACAGGTGCTATAGATATTTCAATTGATCCCGTAAATCCGAACAACTTACTTGCTGCAATGTGGCAAAGGACAAGATATCCAAACGGCGGACAGCTTTACGGACCTTCGAGCGGAGTTCATAAATCAGTCGATGGCGGAAATACCTGGACAGTATTAGGACCGGCAAACGGACTTCCGAATTCATCTACATCCAATGTAGGGCGGATTGGACTAAGCACTTCAGCTTCTTCACCAAATATTTCTTATTCACTTTTCACAAACGGAACTACTTATTCAGGATTTTTTAAGACTACAAATGCCGGACTAAACTGGACAAACGCAAATCCAAACGGAACTCTGCAAAACGGCTTCTCTACATTTAGCTGGTATTTTGGAAATGTAAGAGTTCATCCGACAGATCCGAACACAGTTTATGTACTGGATTTTTCTATAAACAAAACAACTAACTCGGGAAACTCCTGGAGTGAACTGCAGTCAAATAATATTCACGTCGATCAGCATGCCCTTGCTTTCAAACCGGGCGATCCGAACAGAATAATTTTCGGGAATGACGGAGGTTTATATAATTCATCAAACGGCGGAAATTCATTTACAAAAGTTGCATCTCAGCCCGTCACACAATTCTATGAGATCGGTCTTGATAAGACAAACCCTCAGAGACTTTACGGCGGTACACAGGATAACGGCACAAACCGAACTACTACGGGCAGTACTTCTGACTGGTCCAGCATTTACGGTGGTGACGGATTTTATGTGATTGTAGATCACACCAATCCAAATATTATTTATGCCGAATCTCAAAACGGCGGTCTTGGAAAATCAACCAATGGGGGAAATACTTTTTCATCTGCGACATCAGGAATTCCTTCCGGTGAAAAAAGGAACTGGTCAACGCCTGTTGTGATGGATCCGAATGTAAATACTGTTTTGTATTACGGGACAAATAAAGTTTACAGGACCACTAATTCTGCATCTTCATGGACAGCAGCAAGTCCCGACTTAACTAACGGAAATCAGGCAAGACTTGGAACTGTAACTTCTATTGATGTAGCACCAACAAATTCAAATATTATAATCGCAGGAACAGATGATGCAAACGTCTGGATTACAACAAACAACGGTACTAACTGGACAAAGGTATCACAGACACTTCCTTACAGATGGGTGACGAGAGTTGCATTCGATCCTCAGAATGACAATATCGCTTATGTAACTTATAACGGATTGAAGTGGGTAGATCCACAGCCGCATGTATTCAGGACATCAGACCGGGGTGCGACCTGGCAGGACATAAGCAGTAATTTGCCGGATGCTCCGGTAAATGCTTTTGCAGTAGATCCGCTTAGACCAAATGTATTATTCGTTGGATCCGATGTAGGAGCTTTTGTAAGTTTTAATACCGGTCAGGAATGGCAGTATCTCGGTACAGGAATGCCGATGGTTTCAGTCTATGATTTTAAAATTCATCCAACTGCTTATTATCTTGTAGCCGGAACTCACGGCAGGTCAATGTATAAGATCGATCTTACACAAGTGGTTGGAATAAGTTCTTTAAGTCAAAATATTCCTGATAATTTTAACCTCGAACAAAATTATCCTAATCCTTTCAATCCTCTCACTACGATAAATTATAATATTTCAGGATCAGGAAATGTCAGTCTCAATATTTTTGACATCACAGGTAGGCTTGTGAGAAATCTTGTTTCCACTATACAGAATACAGGCAGTTATACTTCAGTCTGGAACGCAATGGATAATAACGGTTCTGCAGTATCAAGCGGTATATATTTTTACAGCCTGAGTTTTGACGGAAATATTTCGGAAACAAAGAAAATGCTTTTAGTAAGGTAGATAAAAATTTGTACTACAATAAAAATATTAGGTAAGTATATTTGCAAACCCTAAACTAACTAAATCAAAATCATGAAAAAAATACAATTCCATCTAAAATTTCTTTCATTAACATTTTTAATAATGTTAATAGTTATTTCTATTTATTCTGATTCAATTGCTCAGACTACTGTAAATATTACATATGCTACTGATAATACTCTCTATGAAGATCCAAACGGTGAAACAAGTAATGGTTCAGGACAATATTTTTTTACAGGTCAAACGGCAGCTGATCTGACAAGAAGAGGTTTAATAAAATTTCTATTAGTAAAGGACATACCGTCTTGTGCTACTATAACTAATGTATCTCTGAAACTTCATATGTCAAAAACTATTTCTGGTTTTGAAGATGCAGAACTCAGAAGAGTAGAAAAGGACTGGGGTGCAGGAAATTCTTATGCTCCCGGCGAAGAAGGATATGGTGCACAGGCTGAAGATTACGATGCAACATGGCAGCATAATTTTTACGATACAGAATTTTGGGCAAATGATGGAGGTGATTTTTCAAGTGACCCAAGTGCTGTAGAACCTGTTGGAGGAAATGGATTTTATTATTGGGATTCAACTGCAATGATTCAGGATGTTCAGAACTGGATTGATAATCCGGAATCAAATTTTGGCTGGGTACTTATAGGTAATGAAAGAGATCTTGGAACTGCGAAACGATTTGACTCAAGAGAAAATGATTCTGTTAATTTCAGACCTGTTCTTACTGTTACTTATGAAGTTAATGCAATTCCGCTGTATTCTGTATCACTTATTGAAGGATTTTTAGATGGAGTTAATATGATTCGGGATTCTCTAAAAGTTTCTTTAAGAAGTAATGTTTCTCCTTATAACATTGTAGATTCGAAAACCAAAATGTCCGATGAGTTAGGCGGTGTTTTAAATTGTTTTAATGCAGCTGACGGGACATATTACATTGTAGTCAATCACAGAAATTCTATAGAGACCTGGAGTAAGAATCCATTAGCATTTATGAATGGAAATTTTGAATATTATGATTTTACTTCAGCAGCCACACAGGCATACGGCGATAATCAGGTTTTAAAATTGGGTAGTTATTGTATCTACAGCGGTGATGTAAATCAGGATTATATAGTTGATGTTACCGACGGAAGTATAGTGGATAATGATTCTTTCAATTTTGCATCAGGATATATTCCATCAGATGTCAATGGTGATGATCTTACTGACTTAGCCGATGGCAGTATTGTAGATAATAATGCAGGCAACTTTGTAACGCGTGTCTCACCTTAAATTTTCATTTTGACTCTAAAGAAATCTCATATTAAATTATAAGCCCCGGATAAAGGGGCTTTTTTTACAAAAAAAAGACGCCTGTTTTAGCGTCTTCTTTTTGTAAAAATTTATACTGAATATTATATTGATTCTTATTTTATCAAAGTCATTGATCTCGTTAAAGTGAAATTACCAGCGCTGAGTCTGTAAAAATATGAACCGCTGGATAAACCTGAAGCATTGAACTCTGAAGTATATTCACCTTCCGAAAGATTTTCATCAACTAAAGTTTTAACTTCATTTCCGAGTATATCATAGATCTTTAATGTTACTCTGCCGGTAAATGATCCGTAAGGTCTAAGGTCCGGTATATCAAAATCTATTCTCGTATTTGGATTGAAAGGATTTGGATAATTTTGGCTAAGTTTAAATCCTTCCGGAATTTCACTGCTGATATTACTTACTGAAATCGGATTGTCATCAAACTTATATTTTGCATACACAGGCAGATGATCTGAAGTATAGTATAATGCATTTGCTATGCTGTCCGGTACTGCTGTATTTGGCTGCTTATTTATACTGTCATTATAATGATTACCGTCATTTCCAACAGAGACAAATGAACCCGGTATATATTTAATTTTTCCTTCTTGTGTAAGTCCTGTAGAATTAAGTATCATATCAAATCTGTCATCAAGTCCGCCTGTTGCTCCGCCGTCACCGATCGAACGAGTACGGGTTGACTGAGTATGATAAGGGGCATATGAAGATGAATTCCATGTTCCGGTTAAATTGAACATATCTAAAAACTGTCCTTCAGAATTCACGTCCGGTTGTAAAAGTCTCTGATAAGCAGGTTCATTTGAAGAGTAAATATTAAAATCTCCAACCACCATAAACTCTTCTCCAATTCTGAAAGTGTTTGTAACATTCCTCATCAGATTGACTTCTGCAAGTCTTCTCTGCTGATCATCACTTGTATTACTGGCTTTCAGATGGACATCAAATATTTTTATTGTGTCATTGGATTTTATATGAATCAGAGTGAACATATTGATATTTCTAAGCTGAGTTGCTATTACTGTATTACTAACAAAAAGGAATTTTGAATTGTCATAATATATAGCATTATCAGTATCAGGTCCGTCAATAAAAATTCCTGCAGAATATTTATTAGGATTATTAAAATTCAGTACATTGGTTAAAAAATTATTTACTGCTGCCTGAGAAAGTATCTCGCAGACTGCCAGTACATCCGGTTTTTCATAATCCATTGTTTGCCTGAAGTAAGGATCCTTTGTAGTATTGTTGCCGCTGTAATTCAAAAGATTATATGACATTATTTTCGCTGTGTCCTGTGAACGGGATTCATTGACTGAAAACATTATTACCAATACACTAATCCCTACGAAAAAGTATTTATTAAACTGCATTTTATTGATTTTTATTTGATGTAATATACAGACTTGTAAAAGTAAATTAAAGTTTAATATTATATACATCTGAATTTATTTTCAAAAATAAGTATATTTGTTAAAAATTTTTTAACCTATGAAGCTCTCAGACTGTATTTTCTGTAATATTGAAAAAGAAAATTTTCTTCTTGAAAATGAAAAAGCATTTGTAATTAAAGATAAATTTCCTCAGTCCAAAGGTCATTTACTCGTTATACCATTTGATCATTATGAAAATTATTTTGATCTCCCTGAAGATGTAAGGAATTCATTGTGGGATCTGATGGAAGATGCAAAAAAATTATCCGATAAAAACCATTCTCCTTCAGCTTACAATTTAATTATAAACAATGGTAAAGATGCAGGCCAGATAGTAATGCATTCACATATTCATCTGATACCGAGATACTCTAAAAAATAAATATTAATTAATTTCAATTATATCATGGATAACAATATAACTATTAATGATAATATGCCTTCAAATGAAGACAGGACAATGGCTCTGCTTTCTCATTTATCTCTGATCCTTGGAGGAATTCTACTTCCACTTATAATCTGGGCTACACAAAAAGATAAATCAAAGTTCGTAAGATTTCATTCATTACAATCAATTTTCTTTCATCTCTCTATAGCTGCTGTAATTATTTTCTTTGTGATTTTCTTTGCTGTAATATTTTTTGCTTCAGGGTTGGGAATGTCAAATCTTAATTCTTCAGGTAATTCCGAGCTGCCTGCTTTTTTTATTATTCTTATCATCGCCTTTTATGCATTTATTATACTGCTTGTATTAGGAGCAATTGCATATAGTATCTATCTTGCATTGAAAGCATATAAAGGTGAAAGAATCAAAGTTTTTTTTATTGGAAATATAATTTATAAAAAAGTATATGGACAAAGCTAAATTAACCGGTACTTCATCAATTTTACTTGTCTCTGACATTGACAAATCTGCCGAATGGTACCGCGAAAAACTTGGATTCGATTTTCAAAATTTTTATGGAGATCCGCATGAATTTTGTGTAATGAACAGAGACAATATTTATCTGATGATCTCACAGTCTCACAAAACTGAAGACATAAAACCCAACTGGAAATCAAAAGATAAAACAAGTAATGTATATTTTTGGGTTAATGATGCTGAAAAAATTTACAGAGAATTTATTGTAAGAGGTGCAAAGATAGATTATTCATTGTATGTAACTGATTATAATATCAAGGAATTTGGAGTGTCCGATCCTGACGGTTACGATATTTCTTTCGGCGAAAAACTTATTTAATTTTAAATTATAAATTTTAAATAGTTTCATTTTTTCTGAAAACCAATATCCATTTTTAATCATTGTTTAAAACGATTTCCAATTAAGATTTTTCTATATATAATTTCCTGAAAGTTGTTTATTCAAATATTTATTATTTAAAATTTATTAATTCTACGTGACTGTGTGGTTCATAAACAGAGGAAGCAGTCTTCTTTTCAGAAAAACTGCTTCGGCATCAAAATTATTCAGGAGGTTTAGTGTCTGACTCTGTACGGTAACCCCATGTACGTTGAAGAGAACAAAGAAGTTGAGTTATCAAATAATGAACTTCTTGTTATAGAACTTATAAATCCGTTATGCATTCCGTGTTTGTGATTTTGATATATTTCAAATGTTTTTTCGAAAGTCCTGTCAAAGTTATTTCCGTTCTGAATTTCTGTTGTCATTTCAAATAATTCTCTGTGAAAACCGTGTGAATTTCTCCCCCAGTGATAGGCAACAATGTCTTCATCAATTTGATTGCTTGAAAGAAAAACTTTTATTTTTACCTGATCACCTCTGACGAGTTCTATCTGTGACTGATTTCCAAAATGTCTTGCTGAAAATATATTAGTTGTAAAGTCTGGTCCGTTTAGAGTAAGTATCAGTTCATTATTTCTGTAATATTCAACTCTGTTCATTGTAATATTTTCTTTTCCGATCTGAGGTGTCTTTGTCTCTCCGTCTACTGCTGAATATTGAAAGACTCTCCAGTTATGTCTTGGATGTTGTCTTCTGTCAACTCTTTTAAAAGAGATCAGTCTTTTGTGCTCCTGTGAAAAAGGTTTTACGGCAGAGTCAAGAATTCCGCCAGTGTAACCAATGATTATAAAATTTCCGCTTATTGCTTTTGTAACTATTACATCTTTTAAAGTATCACCATGAGTTGTAATATTTACATTTACATTTTTTCCTGTAATTCTTCTTCCCCACTTTAAAACTGAATCCAGGGGGGTGTTGTTGTTTGCATTGCTGTAAGTTGCGCCTTCAGACTCAAAATCCATTTCATCTGAATAAAAAAGATTATCATCATCGTCCTCATTACTGCTGAATGATGAGTTCATTGCAATATTTCTGATGTATTCATCATCAGTCTGCAATGCGCCATTTTCAATTGTATTATCTGAACATGAAGAAATTATTACTGTCAGAAATAATGCAATGAGAAGAGGGTATTTCAATTTATAAAAATTTTGGTTTTTCATTTTATCAGATCCTTTCTTGATTAGTGTTTTTGAATTACGGAGTTAGGACAATGCAAGTTCATTTTAGGTTTAATTTTAATAACCCATAGCAAAAAATTCCGTAACTTCCAAAGCTTCAAAAAAGAACATTCTTTACATATTAAATTAAATTCATAAAAATTAAATTTGTTATCTAAATTAAAATTCAACAATTCATTATGAGCAAGTTCAAAACTACTTTAGCAATGAAAAATATTTTTATTGCTGTAATATTAATCTTTGTAACATCAAGCCTTTATTCTCAGGAATTAAAAAAAGTCACAGACGGAAAATATACATATGAAGAAGTCGAAAACGATCCGCTCAAAGCAAGGATCTATACTCTTGATAACGGTCTGAAAGTTTTTTTATCTGTAAATAAAGTCGAACCTAAAATACAAACTTATATCGTAGTAGGCTCGGGCAGCAAAAATGATCCTCCGACTTCTCAGGGACTTTCTCATTATCTGGAACACATGCTTTTCAAAGGTACGGATAAATTCGGCACAAAAAATTTCGAAGCTGAAAAACCGTTAATTGACAGTATCATTGCTTTATATGAGCAGAGAAGACTAGCAACTGATCCTGATGAAAGAAAATTAATTTATAAAAAGATAGACAGCATTTCGTATGTTGCTTCAGAATATGCCATTGCAAATGAATATGATAAAATGATTGCTGACATTGGAGGTGACGGAAGTAATGCATGGACTTCATTGGAAGAAACAGTATATACATGTAATATCCCAACTAATCAGCTGGAAAGATGGCTGACACTTGAAGCTGAAAGATTCAGAAATCCTGTGATGAGATTGTTTCATACCGAACTCGAAGCTGTATATGAAGAAAAAAATACTACTCTGGATGATGACAACGATAAAGTTTGGCAAGCAATTATGGAAGGACTTTTTCCGAGTCATACATACGGCACACAGACAACTATAGGCAGCGTAGAGCAATTACAAAATCCGTCTGTCCAGGCCATAATAGATTTTTACAATGAAAATTATGTGACAAATAATATGGCTATTTGTCTTTCAGGTGATCTTGATCCTGAAAAGACTATTGAGCTGATCAATAATACATTTGGAAAATTTGAAAGCAAACCGGATCCCGAATTTGTTTCACCTGTTCAAGATCCAATCAATGGACCGGTAATAAAGGAAGTAGTTGGACCTTCTGAAGAGTCAGTCATGTTCGGATATAGAAATATGGGTGCAGATACAAAGGATGCAGATATTCTTACTATGATGGAATATATTCTAAGCAACGGATCTGCAGGACTAATTGATCTGAATCTAAATCAGGATCAAAAAGTGATAGATGCTTATTGCGGCACTTATAATAATAAAGATTATTCTTTAATGTATTTGGGCGGAAAGCCGCGGGAAGGTCAGTCTCTGGATCAGGTAAAAGATCTATTGCTTCAGCAGCTTGAACTTGTTAAAAAAGGTGAATTTCCTGAATGGCTCATTGAAGCTACTATAAATAATTTTAAAAAGAATCAGCTTCAATCTTATGAAAAAAATTCCAGCCGAGGATATTCCTTTTTAAAATCATTCATCCTCGATATTCCCTGGAATAAATATATTTTCAATGTTGACAGATTGTCTAAGATCACAAAAGATGACATAGTAAAATTTGCAAATGAAAATTTGAATACTAATTATGTAATTGTTTATAAGAGAACGGGAGAAGATAAATCCATTGTAAAAGTTGACAAGCCTGAAATTAATCCTGTGAAAATAAACAGAGATGACAAATCTGATTTTATAAAGGAAATAAGTAATATGTCTTATGAAGAGATACAGCCTGAGTTTGCTGATTACGACAAAGACATTACCAAACTTTCTTTAAACAATAACATCCCTTTGTTTTATGTTGAAAATAAAGAGAACGATCTTTTTTATCTGAATTTTATTTCGGAAGTAGGCACAAATCAGAATAAAAAAATTGCACTCGCAACAGCATTCTTTGACTATATAGCAACTTCAAAATATAGCTCTTCTGAACTAAAAGAAAAATTTTACCGGCTGGCTAGCAGTTATAGTGTTTCTGTCTCAGAGGATCAGCTCTCAGTAAGTCTGTCCGGGCTTAATGAAAATTTTGATGAGTCATTAAAACTTCTTGAGGAAATTATATCAGACCCTAAAGTAAGCAGTGAAGCTTTGACAAATTTAAAATCAGATATTAATAAAGAGAGAGAAGATGCAAAACTTGATAAAAGTACTATCCTCTGGAGTGGGCTTTATAACTATGGAAAATTCGGAAAAGATAATCCTTTCACTTACCGTCTGTCAAAAGAAGAATTGAATTCTGTTACAGGTGAGGAAATTACTGAAATAATAAAGGATATGTTTTCATTTAAACAAAGAGCTTATTACTATGGTCCGCTTGGCAATAGTGAGATCATAAGTTCATTAAATGAAGATCATAAAACTCCTTCAGAGCTGAAGACTTTAAAAACTTTGAATAAATTTAAAGAGGAAGAAACTGAGGAGAATATTGTCTATGTAGTAAATTATGATATGCAGCAGGCAGAGATTGTTTTTATTTCTAAAAAAAGACCATTTGATCTTGGAATAGTTCCTATTGCTTCGATGTACAATGAATACTTCGGAGGAGGAATGGGATCTGTGGTATATCAGGAAATCAGAGAATCAAAAGCTCTTGCATATTCTACATTTTCAGTTTTTCAAATGCCGAAAAAAAATAATTATTCACATTATAACATTGCCTATATTGGAACACAAGCCGATAAGCTTCCTGAAGCTATGGCGGGTATGACTGATCTGCTTGAAAATTTCCCTGCATCAGAAGTTGCTTTTAATAATGCAAAGAGTACTTTAATAAAACAGATACAGTCTGAAAGAACTTCGCCTAAAGGTCTGCTTGGAGAATATGAAAATAATCTTCAGTTGGGAATTACCGAAAATATTGATAAAAAGATCTATGAAAATATTGATAAATTCACACTGAATGATATTGTTACTTTTCAGAAACAGAATGTAAAGGACAGCAAATATACAATACTTGTTTTGGCTGATACAAAGAAAATTGATATGAAAGTTTTGGAAAAATATGGAAAGGTAAAAGTACTTACCATTAAAGATGTGTTTGGATATTAAAAATTATATTCGATTCCAATAAGTCTGTTCTTTTTCAAAAGACCAAAATTAATTTTATCTGATACATTGAAATCATACAACTGGGCATCCACATAAGCGTCAATTAAATTGGCAAGATAAAGGATGGCAGAATAGATATAAAAATTATCTCTCTGATCTCTGTAAAATTCGCGTAGATTAAGAAGCTGTTGGTTACCGTTGGGATTTTCGGTTGTCTGAGAATTTTGATACTGATCTCTGTAATCAATATACTGATTATTATTGTTGATTATACCATAAACAAAGTATCCACCCAGTCCAAGTATAATTGGCACTTTCCAGTAAGATTCAGAATAGAATTGTCCTGCACCAGGCAGGATTGCTGAATAAGCAACAGCTCTCCACGGCTGTTTTTTCATTATGAATAATTGTTTCGTTTCCTGATTTGATTTTAAAGTATCATTTTTACTAATTACTTTTTCCTTCAAATCATAAAATGAAATTTTATCAGTTTTGATCTGCGCATCAGCCCTATTAATAAATAAAAATATGACTCCAAATAAAACAAAAATAGCACTATGAAATATCTTCATAGTGCTAAAATAAAATTTTTTAATGTAAATTAAAATTTAAGATTTTTTACGGACCTTCTGGCTCAACATTGACAGGTGGTCTCTCAGCATTTTTATCAGTTTCCTGATTCTGTCCAGGTGTCTGATCAGGTGTCTGATCAGGTGTCTCTCCCTGAGGAGGAGCATTCTGATCCGGAGGAATTGTATTTGGTGGAAGCTGCTGCTGCTGCTGCCCTGCATTTTTTTGTATAATGCTTTCATCGACTGCACCACTTCCGCCAATCATTAGATTTACAACTATACAACCTACCATTAATATAACTGCAAGTGCTGAAGTTGTTTTTGAGAGTATGTCAGAAGTTCTTCTGACTCCAAACGCCATAGTGACGCTGGATCCTCCAATAGGACCGGATAAACCGTTTCCTTTTGATGACTGCATTAATACGACAGCCATTAATACGATAGAAATTACTATCAGAAATAAAATTGTTATTGTGACCATAGGTGACAAAAATACACGACTGGGTTTAAATTTACAAGTCCTGTATATATCTTTTTTTAAAAAACTTTTAAATTTACAATATATTGGTAAAAACAATAAATTAAATGTGATATATTTAAAGTGTTTATTTATAGGAATTATTTAATTACTTTGTTTTACATAGCTTTATAGAAATTTTTATTAAATTAAATAATAATATTATGAAATCACTATTTTTACTTTTTATAGTAATTTTAATATTTACACAAGAAAATGCCAATTCTCAAATTTCACAACAATGGGTACAAAGATACAATGGTTCCGGAAACGGAATCGATGAAGCATATTCATCGGCAATAGACATTGACGGAAATGTCTATGTCACTGGTAAAAGTTTTTTACCAGCTTCAAATTATGATTTCGCCACTGTAAAATATAATTCAGGAGGAGTTCAGCTTTGGGCTAAAAGATATGACAATGTTGGAGGTATTGATGAAGCAAATTCAATTGTATTAGATAATTCCGGAAATGTATATGTTACCGGAAAAAGTCAGGGAGGAGCATCTAACAGTGATTTTGTTACAATAAAATATAATTCAAATGGCGATCAGCTTTGGCTTAGATCATATAACGGTTTAGGAAATGGAATAGATAATCCTGTAATTATTAATATTGATAATAACGGAAATGTATATGTTACTGGGATTAGCTGGGGAGGTTCTTCCTATGATATTGCCACTTTAAAATATAATTCAAATGGTGTAAATGAATATGCAGTCAGATACAACGGTACGGGAAATGGTGATGATTTTCCGGTATCTATGCATACAGATAACAACGGGTTAGTTTATGTTACCGGTGGAAGTGAAGGAACAGGATCGGGTTATGATGTAATAACTATAATGTATCTTCAGAATGGTAATGCTAACTGGATCAGGAGATATAATGGTCCTGATAATTCTTATGATTTTGGAAGAAGTATAACTTCTGATAATAACGGAAATATTATTGTTACCGGTGAAAGTAATTTTAATAATTCAGGCTATGACTATAATACTATAAAATATAATCAAAACGGAGATCTGCTTTGGGCAAGCGGTTATAACGGAACTGGAAACGGTGACGACCTCGGAGTTAGTGTTAAAACAGATGATCAAAATAATATTTATGTTACCGGTTCTTCAAATGGCGTTGGTACTAATGAAGATTATGTTACATTAAAATATAATTCAGCAGGAACTCAGCAATGGCTGCAGCGCCTTAACGGATCCGGCAATGGTAGAGATGTTCCTAAGTCAATGGTTATAGGGATTGATAACTCATTGTACATTACAGGAACTAGTCTGAACAGTGGAAATTTCGATTATGCATCAGTAAAATACGATACTTCCGGAGTTGAAAAATGGGTCAGGACATACAACGGAAACGGAAGCGGACTTGATGCTGCAACTTCAATAGCTATAAATAATCAGGAATTTGTGGTTGTCACAGGGTTAAGTTATGGCGGAAGCGGTACCAGTTATGATTATGCTTCTGTGAAGTATTCACAATCGACAGGAATTCAAAATATTTCAAATGAAATACCGGGTGAATTTATGCTTCATCAGAATTATCCCAATCCGTTCAATCCTACAACAAATATTAAATTTGATATATTAAAAGCGGGTAATGTAAAAATGACTATTACAGATATTTCAGGAAGAGTAATTTCCGAACCAATAAATTCAAAAATGACTCCTGGATCCTATGTAATGGACTTCAACGCAAACGAATTGTCAAGCGGAATCTATTTTTATACTCTTTTGTCAAATGACTTTAGAATTACAAAAAAAATGACAGTATTGAAATAAATTTTAAATTTTAAATATTAAATAAAAAACTTCCGGTGTGATAATTACGCCGGAAGTTTTTTATTTAAAATTTACATTTCTCAGAATTAATATCACTTTCTGAAATAATTAAGCATCTTATACACAAGCTTTGCGGTCATAAAGTCCGGATACGAAAAAGCTTTTACAGGAGCAAGCTCTACTACATCAAAGCCGACTATATTCTTTTTTTCACCAAGCATTTTTAATAATTTCATTGTTTCATTCCATAGAAAACCGTTTGGCTCGGGAGTGCCCGTAGATGGCATTATCGACGGATCAAAATAATCCACGTCAAAAGTTATGTAAACATTTTCTTTAAGCTTTTCAATAACTTTACTCTGCCAGTCATCACCGTATGTCCCGTTTCTGATCTCATGCGCATAAAAAGTTTTGATACCGTTTTCCTTTATGAAATCATACTCTGCTTTACACTGAGCTCTGATGCCGACCTGTGTTATATCTTTTGTAAACTCCGCCACCCTTGCAGCAAATGATGCATGAGAAAATTTTGAACCTTCATATTCCTCACGAAGATCTGAATGTGCATCAAAATGCAGCACAGACATATTTTCATATTTATCAAAATGAGCACGGATAGGTGCAGTTGATATGGAATGTTCACCGCCGAGAAGTACGACAAATTTTCCATTTTCAATATGCTTAGTTACATTTTCATAAATATAATCCAGAGCTTCACGGCTTTTCTTATCTTTAAAATCAAGCGGATGCAATGTACAGATACCGTTGCCTTTTTCAAAACAAAGTTCGCGGTCCAGCTCTTCATCAAAAAATTCGACATAATGAGAAGCTTTAATAATTGACTTTGGTCCTTCTGCAGTGCCTTTGCCGTATGAAGTGGTAAGTTCGTATGGAGATTGTAAAATTACTATCCCCGAATTCTTATAATCCGAATATTTTTCTTCTATTGCTAAAAAGTTTTTCTTCTCACCGTAATACTTTATTCTTTTTTCCAATTTAATTTATTTTATATTCTTCTACATCAAAAAGCTCTTTAAGCTTTTCTACTAATTCTGAATCCTTTTCTGATTTTGATGAATGACTTTTATCAAAGTTTTCATTAACATGTACTTCTGAGTTCTCAATTTTATTTATTTCAGATGATCCCTCCTCAGATTGCTTTTTATTTTTAGTTTCTGTGACTGTATTTTGTTCAGATATAAATTCTGAATTTTTATCCGCTTCCTGATCTGTTTTTTTATCTGTTTCAATTTCATTCTTTATCTGATTTTCAGATTCAGTATTATCAGTTTTGTATAAATCCTTTTTGGGAATATCTTCTGATGTAATTTCACTCAGATCTTCAGTCAGGGATTTTTTTTTTAATGAGGAAACCTCTGAGATCAGCTCCGACAAGTCTTGCACATCCCTGTTTACAGTACAAAGTTCGGCAAGTATAATCTCAAGTAATATTTTCTGATTAGCTGAATATCTGAATCTGCTTTCTGATTCAAAAAGTATTTTCAAAAGTCTATGCAACTGGTCGGTCGAAAAATCTTTGGAAGCAACAGAATATTTTTCTCTGAATGAATCCGACTCATCTAAGAGTTCAGGGTTTGAAGTTGATTTTACAATCAGCAGATCACGAATATGTTCTGTAATGCCGTTGAAAAAAGTCTGCATATCAAAACCTTTTTCCTCAAGGTCATTGAAATATATAAGTATGCTTTTTACATCGCCGTTCTTTATGAACTCTGACATGTCAAAATAAATATCCTTATCAGGAATATTGAGAAATGATTTGAGCTCTCTGTATATAATATTATCTCCGCAGAATGAAACCGCCATATCAAATACACCTTCAGCATCTCTTAATGCACCGTCTCCGAGTTTTGCGATCAGAAATACTGACTCATCATCGATCTTTACCTTTTCCTCTTTTGCAATCTCTTTTATCTTATCTGAAATTTCATTGATCTTAATTCTCTGCAGCGGAAATCTCTGACATCTGCTTACAATAGTCGCAGGTATTTTCTCAGGATTTGTAGTAGCGAGAATGAATATCAGATATTCAGGCGGCTCTTCGAGAATTTTCAGCAGCGCATTGAATGCCTGAGTTGTAAGCATGTGAACTTCATCAACAATAAAAAATTTATACTTCCCCTTTATCGGATAAAACTTTGCAGCATCCTGAACAGCTCTTACATCATCAATACCTCTGTTAGATGCAGCGTCCAGCTCAAACACATCCGGATGATTTCCGTTTGTTATTTCCACACAGGAGTTGCAGACGTTACAAGGTTCACCGTCTTTGAGATCCGTACAGTTCATTGCCTTTGCAAATATCCTCGCAATGGTTGTCTTTCCGACTCCTCTCGGACCGCTGAGCAGATATGAATGTGCGATCTTTTCTGATAAGATAGCATTTTTCATTGTCTGTGTTACGAATTCCTGTGATGTAACTTCAGAGAATTTCTGAGGACGGTACTTTCGCGCTGATACTTTATAGTCTGACAATTTTCTTTACGGTCATTTGAAAGGCCGTTATAATTTATTTTTTGAAAATAACATTTTTATTTTTAAATACATGAGAAATTGCATCCTCAACTTTTTCCACAGGGATTATCTTTAACTTACTTAAGATCTCTTCCGGTACTTCGACCAGATCTTTTTCATTATCAGCCGGAATAAGAACCGTCTTTATACCGCTTCTCACTGCTGCCAGTAATTTCTCATTTAATCCGCCTATTGGAAGAACATTTCCTCTCAGAGTGATCTCCCCTGTCATAGCAACATCCGACCGCACAGGATTTTTTGTAATAGCCGACAGCATTGCCATGATCATAGTGATTCCCGCAGAAGGTCCGTCTTTTGGAATTGCGCCTTCGGGAAGGTGTATATGAATTTCCTTTTCCTTGAAAAAACTTTCAGGAATTTTGAAATCAGATGCATTTGATTTAATATAAGAGAATCCCGCCTGAGCTGACTCTTTCATAATGTCGCCGAGCTTTCCTGTCAGTATAAATTTATTTGCACCTTTCATTATATTTACATCTACATGCAGAATCTCACCGCCCATTGATGTCCATGCAAGACCAACTATAGATCCGATCTTTTCAGACTTTTTATCGTCAGCGAGCTTTTGTTTATACTTTTGAACTCCGAGAAATTTCCTTACCATCTCTTCGGTAATAACAATCGTTTTACTCTTTTTAGGATTACCTTTTTCTACGATCTCTCTTGTTACTTTTCTGATCACAGATGATAATTCTCTTTCCAGATTCCTTACCCCTGCTTCACGTGTATATTCCTGAATGACAAGCAATATGATAGGGTCAGGAATTTTGATCATGCTTTCAGTAAGTCCGTGTTCAATTATTTCCTTTGGAATAATATGCTTCTTTGCAATCTGTAATTTTTCAAAATCCAGATAACTTCGCATTTCTATAATCTCCATCCTGTCGAGCAATGGAAGCGGAATATTGTAATAGACATTCGCAGTAGTTATAAACAGCACATTGGAAAGATCATAATCGACATCTAAATAATGATCATTAAATGTTGAATTCTGTTCCGGGTCAAGAACCTCAAGCATTGCGCTCGACGGATCCCCTCTGAAATCACTGCTCATTTTATCAATCTCATCTATAAGTATCACAGGGTTGACGCTGCCTGCTTTTTTCATTGCCTGAATTATCTTACCGGGCATTGAGCCAATGTATGTCCTTCTGTGTCCGCGTATCTCAGCTTCATCTCTCACTCCGCCGACTGAAATCCTGACAAAGTTTCTATTAATAGCGCGGGCAATTGATTTTCCAAGAGAAGTTTTCCCTACTCCCGGAGGTCCGACGAAGCAAAGTATCTGACCTTTCGGGGATTTCTTAATATCTTTGTCATCTAAAAGTTTAAGGACAGCCATAAGTTCGATGATCCTGTCCTTAGCTTTCTCTAGTCCATAATGATCTTCATCCAGAATTTCCTTTGCATGCAGCAGATCAAAATTATCTTCAGTAAAATTATTCCACGGTACGCTTACCATCCAGTCGAGAAAATTTCTTATTACTGAATGATCAGGCGACATTGAAGGAATTTTCTTTAGCTTATTGAATTCATCCATCGCCTTTTTTAATATTGGCTCCGGCATTCCGCTTGTCTCGATCTGTTCGCGAATCTTTATGAGATCCGGATCGGTTTCCATTCCTTCACCAAGTTCGTCCTGAAGAATACGTATCTGCTCCTGTACTATAAACTTCCTCTGATTTTTCTGCATCGTCTGATAGATCTTTGCATCGATCTCTTTTTCCACATTCAGTACTTCCATTTCAGAGCCTAGTATATATAGTATTTCGTAAAACTGTTTGTGAATGTCAGTCAGCTCAAGAATCCTCTGCTTCTTTGCTACGTCAGCATTAATTGTAGATGCAATATAAAAAAGTTTTCTATCCGGCTCTTTTATATTTTCAAATGCAACTATCGTCTCCTGAGGAATTGTCCTGTTCGTATTTACATATTCGGTGAATAATTTTGTAGCCTGTCTGATGAGAGCTTCGAGCTCTGTGTCTTTTTTGAACTGTACATTTAAAACCTCAATCTCGGCTGAAATATATTTATCGTTTTTGAATTTTTTTACTTTCGCTGCTACAAGACCATCTACTAAAACTTTTATAAGTCCGTTGGGAAGTCTGAGAACCTGTATGATCTTTGCTACCGTACCTGTTTTATTCAGATTTTCAAAAGTAGGTTCTTCTATTTTTTCATCAAGCTGTGAAACAAGCATAATGAATTTATCTTTCTCCAGAGAGCTGTTGATAGCGGCTATCGTAGATTCTCTGCCTGCCAGAATCGGAAACATCATATATGGAAATACTACCATATCCTTTAAAGGAAGTACGGGAAGGTCTTTCGGTATTGCAACATTTAAGTCCGGGATATTTGAACTGTTCTGATAAATTACTTCAGAGGAATTTTCATCAATGCTTTCATCTACTTCTGTAAAATCTATTTTTTCTTCTTTGCTTTTTGCCATTATAATTTGTTCGTTAAGTTCTTTTTTTATCTAATTTATATAGAATGGTAATAATATAAAACTACATAGAAATAGTTTCAATCCTAATCTAATAGAGTTGATATAATTGGATATATCCAAAAACGTGAATTTTATTAATATTTACCTATTTGAGTTAATTCAAGACACTCTGTAATAAACACTTTCCGGTAATATCATATTATTCATTTGAGTGGATGAGACCTTCATTCTGGAAATACCGCTCAATCTGATACAGGATTTAATGTTAATAAATAGCTCGTCCATAGAATCTATCAGACTGATATTTTCAGCAGAAATATTTAACTCATTTTTATTAATGATCCTTTTCATGTTATTAAGGATATCAGGACTGCCAATAATTTTCAGTCCGGGTATTCCAAATAAAAGTGACCATTCTTCCTTATCAGGAAATTTTATCCACATTACAAGCGGATATATAAAACCTTCTTTATCGAGACATTCTATCAGTGATTTGCCATACTGATACATCTCTTCCGTGAATTCGTTTTTTGTGTTAATCATAATAAAATAATTTAATTTTTAAAATATTTTTCAAAGAGAAATCCAATTAATATACCGGCTGTATAGCAGACCAGATCACTCCGGAGAAAACCATATCCAAATAATAACCCTGCATATTTTAAATTTCTTATATTATTTAACCATTCTGCCTGATAAAACTGACTGAACTCGATTACAAATGAAAAGATCAACGAAATAATTGCAGTATAAAATATTGTATGTTTTGGAAAAATAAATCTGAATATGAAGAAGACCATTAATGCCCATAAGGTATCACCTGAATAATCTGAAACAAAATCCGGTAACAGTGTTGAATATTTCCTTGAAGCAATTCCGAGTATGATAATAAATACTATCAGCCCCAAATAATAAAACCGCTTTTTGTTCATTATAAATTATCAGAATTATTAAAAAAAGAAATCCAAATTATTATAGAAATCATTTTCTTTACTGAATCTCTTTTGCTGCATCCAAATAACAATTATCTTAGACCTTACTTTCTGTCCATACAAGAATATTAAAAGCATTACTCTCAAATGGATCATCATAAATTAATTCCAGATCAACCTTCATTTCTCCAAAAATTATCAATTCTATTTTTTGATTTCAAATTATCTGAAATTTATTTATTATGAATATAGGAAGGGAAATTTGATAAATTTTCATTTAAGTAAATTTAATTAAACCCATTTTAAATTTATAGTGTCTTAAGTTCAAAACATCTTTCCCCGGCAGTAATACAAAATTTTTAATGTAAAAATAAAATGAAACAACCTTCAGTTTTATTTTTTTGCGATAGGAACTAAATAATGTTATATTTGTACAAGTGCCGAATAAATTTTTAAAATAAAAAAAGATCACCATGAAAACTAAAATCTTTTTGTCAGCGGTGTTGTCTTTACTTCTGTTTGTATTGATCTTCACCTTTGAATCCAAAGCGCAGGAAATACCAAACGAAAGCGGAGACAATAACCAAATATTTGTTGACACGATCGAGACTTCAGAAAATCTTTTAGATTCAAATGAAGTTTACAAACAGCAATTCGAAGAACTTTCAGAAGACGGTGACTGGATCAAAGTTAAAAAGTCCGACTTCATAAAAGAACTCACCGAAGAAACCGGGGAAAACCTTCAATACTATTATTCTGATAATGGAGAATATATTTATGTATGGCAGCCATATGTAGCAGACAATAACTGGAATCCTTACATTGGCGGCAGATGGGTATTTTCATATTACGGATGGACTTGGGTGTCGGATTATGCCTGGGGATGGGGACCTTATAATTACGGCAGATGGTACAGCAGCAGTTATTACGGCTGGGTATGGCTGCCCGGAAATGTATGGGCTGCAAACTGGGTCTCATGGCGGGATTGCGGCGGCTATTATGCCTGGTATCCAACCTGCCCAAGTATCTACTGGTATAGTTATGGAAATGGATATTGCGGAAACACATTATACAGTTATTCCCCTCATAATTGGGTAGTTGTAAAATATTCGGATGTCACAAAGAGAATAGATGAAAAAGTTGTAGGTGATCCGGTTGATAACGTTAACATTCTGAATAATTCCACTAAAATGGATATTTCAACTTACACCGATAAAGAAACAAAAGATTTCAAATATACAGGACCGGATGTTAAACAGGTCACAAAAGAATCCGGAGAAGTGATTACTCCGAAATATGTCTCAATAAATACTACTAAATCCGGAAAATATGATGAGGGAGTAAATTATACTTCCACTAAAAATTCTGTAACCAAATCAGAATTAAATAATCCTGTTACCACAAAAAATGAGAATGTAAAAAGCACTAATGATCCAAATACAAAAAGCACAAATACTAAATACCCGAATACGAAAAGCACTAACACTACAAAAAGCCCTAATACGAAAAGCAATAATACTACCAAAAGTCCCAATACCAAAAGCACTAATATAAAAAAATTCAGTCCTCCAAAAAATAATGGAACCAAGACTGAAAGTCCTGAGAAAATTCAGAAGCCGGGTAATAATGGAAAGAAAGAAAACAACGGTACTAAAAACTCAGGAAATATAAAAAACAACAATACTAAAAAAGACAACGGTCAGAATAAAGTAAAATCAAACTCGTCAAATACAAACAGCAATAAAGGCAAATCAAACAACAGATCCGGAAAAAGTAATAGTAGAAAAAGAAACTGAAGTTAAATTGTTTAATTAAAAAAGTAAAAGACCGGGTGGTAATAAACTCCCGGTCATTTTATATAAATTTAATACCTTGATGAAAAAAATTTTAACTGGTTTTTTTTCGCCATTTAATATAAGGAATTGACACGATCAAATTAATTATGAGATAAAGCAAAATAACTGAAACAGCAAGCTTTACCTCAGGCATTACTGTCATGCAGATCACTATTGCAATTCCCGGATGGCGCGTAGATGTTGTCAAAGCCAGAACAGTTCTGTCATCCTCTACCGGTCCACCAAGTAAGTGTCCTACAACAAGTCCGGAAATAATAAAAATTAAAAGTGAAAGAATAGTCAGATTCCCGAATAAGGTTATAACAATAGGCATCAATTTGATAAGTAATGGAATTATCCCCGCAATCAGAAGAATCATTGCAGTGATCGAAACTACTTTCTTGATCTTTTGAGCAAATAAAAGCGCGACTTTATTGATTATTAATCCAAATAATAATGGACCAATAAGAGTAACACCTATTACTTTTAAAACTACAAGAGGCGATACATAAAAGTCTTTTAAATTAGCGATACCCATTAATTCCACTGACAATGGAATAAAAATAATTGAAAGGAGTGCCATTATAAAAAGTAAACTGACAGTATAAGAGATTTTTCCTCCAGCCTTCAAAGCTTTATTAGGTAGTAAAGGTGGGATTGGTGAGATTGCCAGTGCAAACAAAGCAAGATTAACTTCTTGTTTCAATCCAAGAGTTAAGATCATTGTCACTGCAACAAACGGCATAATTAGGTTCATAGAAATGATCGATTTTATAAGGAGCTTTGGATTATGCAGCAGATATGCTGCATCACTCATCGTACTATTCAGTCCAAGTGAAAACATTATGAGACCGACAGCTAATTTTAGAGAAAGTATTACTAAAGAATCCATATCAACAATTAATAAATTTTAAAAAAGTTTTTTCAAAATATAAAATACTATTCCTTTTATTAAGTTAATTTTGTAAAATTTACATTAGATAATTTTTTCTTTTTTTTAAACTTTGATTCAGTTTAAAAGACAGTCAGATCAGTTCTTTAGTTTTTATCATAAGCCAGTTATTATAAATAAAAAAAGATTCCTTCTCAAGCTCTTTATATAGATTTCTTGATAGGTATCTTTTTACAGTAGCCGCCGTTTTTAATTTTCTGAAATAATCAAAAAATTTGAGATAATTTTTTTTCAATTCATCAGATAAATCTATTCTTCTGTTCAGATATTTCTGCGTGGTTTCAAGTAACCTGTCGATTGATTCAAAATCTTTAATCTCAAAATAGTTTTGAAGCAATAGGATCTTATGTGAAAGATAAAAATACGGATTAAGATTTTCTACATTCAGCAGATCATTCAGAGAAGAATCAAAATCACTTAACTCAAAATTTATCCTTGCTCTGGAAAGATTTAAAGCTGAATCCCTGTAATCATCGGTAAGATATTTTCCATATTTTCGTATAAATTCCTCTGTCCATTCGATCTCATTCAACATTACGGAGTGCTCTACTACTGAATAGAAATACTCTCCCTGAATAAATTCTCCGAACAGAGTTACAGAGTTTTCATCCATAATTTTATTTATAAAATAAATTTCCTTAAGAAATTTCTCTTCACCTGTTGTAAATTTTTTTACTGCGTAATCAAAAAGATTTATAAGTATGTGTCTGAGCAGGTTTTTAGAAAACTTTAATTTACTGGTGGTTATAATTTTTTTTATTTCAAAATAATTTTGTACATCACTGTAATCCATTTTCATTAATATGATCAGATAAAAAATATACACCATCTGATCTTCATTCTTCACGGTCTGTTTGTTCTTTCCTAAGTATGCAAGTATTTCTTTAAACATCCACACATCTTTTTTTGCATCTACCGGGAATTTCTCTTTGAAGTTTGAGATAATACTGACACTGGTTATGTTTGTCATTATAAAAAACATTTTCAGATTTTCAAACATTTTTTTCAGGTCATCTTCAAATTCCTCAATATTCTCAGGTCCTAGATAGCTTAGTTTCTGAAAATAAAAATGTGTCCTGTTAAGATAATAACTTAATCCTTTGTTAAATTCTTTTGTAAAACTTCTGTGGATCTCTTTTGACAAAGTCTCAAATTGTTTATGTACGTTTCTCGTACGGTATATATCAAGCAGCAAATTTTTATGATAAAAAGGGTCATTTTCAAATGCTGTAAATAAAAGATATTTGTCTATAAGTTTTGAAAATCCCGAAGTTAGTTTCCAGTATTTGGATCCATTAAAATCACTTTTTCCGAAAACGGCTTTATAAATTTTTTCTTTTCCTATTTCATCTTTGAGTGCTAAGCTGTAATTCTTTTTTATATAATCATACAAAATTATAAAATTTTCATCCTTATTAATTATCGGTGAGATTATAAAATCATGAAATTCCGTAAACTCTTCCTTTGAAATACTTCTTAGCAGTGTAAATAACTTAGTATCTTTCATTTATTGAAAATTAGGTTTTCGTTTTTATTGAGATGTGTAAGCACTAAATTAGTTAATTATGCGCTTTTATAAAAGAAAATTAGATTTACTGTTTATTAATTTATTTCCAAAATAATTTTTAACTTTTTAAAATACTAAATTGATTTAATCATAATATCCTTCCGGCACATTATTTTTAATAACCTTTGTAAATAAACCATTTATAAAGGTGATGTGTTACACAATTATCAATTTTTATAATTGTCTTGATTAAACTTCATATTAGAAATATTTTTAACAAAATAAACTCATCTTGAAGATCAGCAGATTTATAATAATATTTTTTTCAGTTGCAGTATTTGCAGTATATCTTAATAGCTGCAGTTATCTTACTTACACTACAGTAACTAAAAATTCAAATACAGATTCGACATCTTCAGAACCTGATCCAGATTATGATGTATCTTTGAATTTTGACTATCAGGATTTTACTTCATATCTGTATATGGGAAACCGGATCGAAAATTTCACGGCATACTTTAATACATATTTTAAAGCTCAGCAGGATTACGATGAAGCTTTTGATGAATTCCGTTTGTCTTTCATTGCAATATTTAACAGAAGTATAGATTCACTTTTAGTAAACCCGCCTGCATCTCAAAATGTAAAGGATAAGCTTAACAAATCAATTGAAAGAAGTTCAAAGATTATTCAATTCCATAAGAACAGTAAATATATCGACGATGCAGTTCTACTCATAGGAAAATCATATTATTTTTTATCTGATTACATTAATGCAGAAAGAAAGTTCAACGAATTTCTTTCAAAGTTTTCCAGCAGTGAATTGACTGATGAAGCAATTCTTTATCTTGCGAGGTCAAAAAATAAATTGAACAAAGAAAATGAAGCTGAGAATATTTACCTTAGTCTTTTAAAAAATGAAACTGAAGGGGAGATCAAATCACTGGCAGCAAGAGATTACGGGGTGCTTGAATATAAAAAAGGGAGACCTGAAGAGGCGGCAAAATATTTCAGAAAAGCCATCGAATATACTAATGATAATGTCAGAAAAGCCGAAAGTCAATTTATACTTGCAAAATTAGTTTCTCTCTTTAAGCCCGAACTAGCCGCAAACGAATATAAAATAGTTCTGGACTATACATCAGACTTCGATCTTTCATTTTATGGAAGATTAAATTATGCAAAAGGTCTTACATATAATAAAAAGTTTAGTCTTGCAGATGAAGAGCTGACCAGTCTCAGAAAAAAATACAGAGATGAAATTGGTTATGCCCAGCTTGTGGATCTTGAGCTGGCAAATAATTTATATGCTCAGAATAAACTAAAAGAAGCCATGGATAAGTATTACGAAGTGATTGTAAAATATCCAAACTCTGTCGCTTCAGCTGATGCATATTTTTTTATAGGAAGACATGAAGAAGAAATTGAGAATGATTATCTGAATGCATTGGTAAATTATAAAAAATCAGTACAGGAAAATGCATCATCTGATTATTATATATTAGTTTCTGAAAAAGTTTCAGATCTCGACAGATATTTTACACTTCAAAGTGAAGTAACTGATTCACAGCCCATAGACATTCCGCAGGAAAATTTTGAAGTTGAAAAGTACAGAGCATTTTACAATGAAGAAAAAGGCATAGAACAGTTCAATGAGACTAATAAAGGAGGTAATAACAATGAAGGTAATAATAAATCCGGTGATGAAAATGACGGTGATCAGAGAGGTGACGGCAAAGGGGGACCCGGAGGATTTAATAATTATTATTTTGAAAATTTAAGAGATTCTACCGAAGATCCAATTAAAGAAGGAAAATGGGATAAAGAACAATCTGATGATCAGAAAAATTCAGGATCTGATAATAGTCCAAACAAGAATGAAAACAATGAAAATAATTTTAATCCGGGAAATCAGGACAAGACTGAAAAGAATGATACTGAATCAAAAAATGATACAAGTGTTGTAAATACTGACTCGCTGAAACAGGTTCAGGAAGAAATAGATCTTAAAACAAAAATTGAAAAAGAGTTTAATGGATATTATGAACTTGCGGAGTTATTTACATATAAGCTAGACAGAAGTGATTCAGCTGAATTTTATCTGAAACTGATTCTTCAAAAGTTTAAAGAGCCTGATCAGCAATCAAAAGTACTATATACGCTTGGTAATTTTTATAAATCAACAGGTAAAGATGTAAAAGCTCAGGAAACATTTAGTAAGCTTATCGGAGATTATTCAAATACTATATATGCAATCGAAGCAAAAAAAATAATTGGTGAAGTTATAACTGAAGATGATGTAGTGACAAGTACTGCTGATATTGATTTTAAAAAAGCACTTGAGCTTTATAATGATCAAAAATATACTGAAGCTGTAGATCTATTGAAAAGTATCAGATCAAATGCAAAACTGGATTCCATTAAAGCAAAAGCACTTTACGGTATTGGTTTTGTTTTTGAAAACGGATCTTTGAACAAAGATAGCTCACTGTATTATTACGGAGTTCTCCGATCGGAATATCCTGAATCTATATATACTCAAAAAATTTCTGAACTTTTAGATTATTTTGCTGCACTGGAGGAAAATAATGCAAATGATTCTTTGAATACGAATAGTGGAAATGATTCATTAAAAGATGCAAGTGATACTAACAATGTTGCTCCTACGGAAATAAATAATGAAGATGAAAAAAAAGAGGAAGTTGTAAATCCTGAAAATGAAAATAAAGAAAATACTGATGTAAATCCTGAAGAGACTGGTACAGATGTAGGAAAAGATCAGCTAACACCGGAAGAGATACAGGAAATGTTAAAAGAAGCTGAAAAAGAAGGAGCTGATCCCCCACCTCCACCGCCTGATAATTAATCTAATAACCAAGCAATTCACCAATCACTTTTGATACTTTATCTTTATTCGGAAGCATCATAGATTCAAGTCCTGAATTCAGAGGGACTGCGGGCATATTAACCGAACCGACCACTTCAACCGGCGCATCAAGATATTGAAAACAATTTTTTGAAATTCTGCCTGCGAGACTTTCCGCAAAAGAATTTAACACCTGCTCTTCAGTAAGTACAATACATTTACCATGTCTCTTAACAGATTCATACATCAGCTCTTCATCAATCGGATTTAAAGTCCGCAAGTCAACTATCTCTATAGATCCCGGAAAATCTTTTGATGCATTCAATGCCCAGTGTACTCCCATACCGTAAGTAATAATAGAAAGTGATTCACCTGAATTTATTTTATCTTCCGAAGCATTTTGAAATATCCTTCCTTTACCAAAAGGTATGATGTAATCTTCTGAAGGTTCAATACATTTTGCAGCATCAGTGCCCGGTACTTTACTCCAGTAGAGACCTTTATGCTCAAGCATAATCACAGGGTTTGGATCATAAAAAGCTGATTTCATCAGACCTTTCATATCGGCAGCATTGCTAGGGAATGCAATCTTGATACCTCTTATCGGCAGAAGACTCGATTCAATACAATCAGAATGAAACGGTCCGCCGGCACCGTAAGCACCACATGGAATTCTTATCACGCAAGATACAGGATATTTTCCCATTGTAAGATAACATGATTTTGATAGCTCTACCACAAGCTGATTGATTCCTGCCCAGGCGTAATCAGCAAACTGAATTTCAACTATAGGTCTGACACCGACAGCACTCATTCCTGCTGTAGATCCTACAATGTATGCTTCCTGTATTGGAGTATTAAAAACTCTGTTATCGCCGTATCTTTGGGCCAGTGTAGCCGCTTCTCTGAAAACTCCGCCGAGTCTTGCGCCAACGTCCTGACCATAAAGTATAGCTTCCGGATGTTTATCCATAATTTCTCTCACCGCATAAAGTCCTGCATCAACCATTATCACTGACTCTTTTCCAGCAGGAGACCGTTCTCCTTTTTCTTCGGTAACAGGTGTAGGTGCAAATTCATGAAGTGTCAGCGAATCAAACGACGGCTCATCGGCAGCAACAGCTTTCGCAAAACTTTCTTCAGCAAACAATGCTGAATTTTTTTCAATTTCTAAAAGATCACTTTCAGATACACCTTCTTTTAAAAGGACTTTCCTGAGTTTTGGAATCGGATCATCTTTTGTATGTTCATCAATGTCATTCCTGTACCATTCTTTTCTTACTCCTGAAGTGTGATGACCAAGCAGCGGGACAGCAGCATGTATAAGAACAGGTTTTCTTTTTGTCCTTACATAATTCAGCATATCTCCGAATTTTGTATAACTCTCTTTAAAATCCGAACCGTCAATTCTGATTCTTTTCATTCCTTTAAATCCTGCGGCAAATTCATAAGCATCCATCGCACGCATTTCATCTTTATATGCTGAGATACCCCATTGATTATCCTGTATCAAATAAATAATGGGCAGTTTTTTCAGGACTGCCATCTGAAAAGCTTCGGAAACTTCACCTTCAGTAACTGACCCATCACCAAGGGAACATACTATTACTGGATTATTTTCAATATCTTCAGAATTATTCAACAGACCTGCAGATTCTAAATAATGAATTCCGTGAGCGGCACCTGTCGCCGGAATTGCCTGCATACCTGTAGCACTTGACTGATGCGGGATCTTTGGAAAACCATCTCTCCTTAATGAAGGATGTCCGTAATATGTACGACCTCCTGAAAATGGATCGTCCCTTTTTGTCAGGAGCTGTAACATCAGTTCATAAGGCTCGAGTCCAATGCCAAGCAATATCGATTCATCACGGTAATACGGGCTAACTAAATCACATTCTCTAAGCTGCATACCAACAGCTAATTGAATTGCTTCATGTCCTCTGGAAGTAGAGTGTACATATTTACAAATCTGTTTATTATCATCGTAGATCTCTGCCATTTTTTTGGAAGTACACATCGAAGCAAATGCTTTGAGTAATATTTTTTTATCTGTCATTTAAATGTTTTTGAAAAATAGGTGAGGAAATTATTTTGAGTTTACTGATAAAAATCTGTCCGGAATTATTTTTTATTCAAAATAAAAATAAAGCCACTCTTATTCAATTCAAAGAAATACACGTTTTTTGATGAAGTGTCCTTTATTATAAAACCTAATCTGAATAATTGTTTAAGTTGAATTGAAAGGAATAATGATTTAGATATTGAAGCTAAAGCATTTTTTATAATAAAAAAAACACCGGCTGCCAATTGCATCCGGTGTCAAATTATCTAATTACTGAAAAATAATTTTGGTTTATTTCAAAAGGATCATTCTTTTAGTTTGAATAAATCCGTCGGTCTCAAGCTTATAAAAATAAACTCCGCTTGAAAGATCTTCTCCTTTGAATTCAGTTTCGTAACTGCCGCTCTGAAGTTTTTCATTCAGAAGTATTCTGACTTCATTTCCAAGTGAATTATAAACTACGAGTTTTACATTCGAAGGCTGACCTGCAGCATTTGAAGGAATATCAAATCTTATTTTAGTAGATGGATTAAATGGATTTGGGAAATTCTGATGCAAAGAATATTTGTCAGGAGTTTGAATTGAATAATTATTTACACTAACTACTGACTGGAAATTATCCTGATAAATTCCGTGAACATAACTAGTCAGATTTCTAAGAGCAGTAATACTGTTCAGATTATTAGATCCTTTTGCGATCAACTGTGCAACAATCACTGACTGAGTATCTCCCGGTTGTATAGTTATTGGTCCAAAAGACATGAGACTTCTTCTGTCACTTCCCGATGGCATAATCCATCCGTTCGATGTTTCCGGATCTCCACTATAAGGATAAACTGATGCCTGGTTTGTATTTGGATTTATCCATTGTGAACCATCTCTTCTTAATCCCTGTAAATTACGATAGGTCTCTCTGTAATTGGATGGATCTCCAACAGATGGATCTGCATTTATGTAAGTATTAAATGAAGAAAGTTTTATCTCTTTCATGTTTGGAAGTACAACCAGATTGCTTGAACCCGGAGGACTATAATATCTGACAGTATCTCCAATACTTTCAGTTACGGGACCTCTTAAAACTGTAAATCCAACAGCCGGCGGAGCAGCGCCATACTCCTGATCATTATTGGTGAAATTATATGTATATCCAAGCGGCATATTAGCTGAAGTATCAATACCAACAGCATCATCTACAGCATCTCCAAGATCGTCATCAGTCCAGATTGATATATAAAACTTTGTCCACGCCTGATTACTTCTGTTTATTATCCTGTACTCAGTAAAAACGACATCTTTGAGATTTACATTAATGTAAGACCAGTTGGTCTGAAGAATAACTGCTTTGAGAGGAGCTGTAGAGCCTGCGGTGTTTCCATGCGAATCCGGATAACCATCTGTAATGCTGTAAAACATTGTTTGCGATCCCATTCTGAAAGGATTACCGTTGCTGTTTAGATAAGCTCCCTGAAGTGAAGCAATGGTTCGCCATGCTTCAAAATCGCTTGTATCATTATCCGAAAAATTAAATATCCTGTAATTCGGATTGTCACGGCCCTGCGGATTTCCAGCGTCGTCCACATAACCAGGCTGATATTCATAATCATATTCCGCAATTGCAATTAAAGTATCAAGACCGACAATTCCTCCAAGCCAAAGACCGGAAGCATATCTTGCGTATTTGGATTGACCTTTTGGCCATTCAAATCCGGAGTTTCCAGTCGCAGGATCTCTGTTGAATGAACCGTTAGTTCTGAACCATGTACTTACGTTGTTAACATTTTGCCGAAGCGAGGTAATAACCTGTGGAGCATTTGGATTTTGATTTGAATCATGTGTAACTTTGGGTGAGGGTAAATCTTTCATTCCAATAAATGAAAGAAGTGTAAAACAAACAAGGAAAAATTTAACTGTAGGATGTTTTTTAATCATTGTAGAGCCCTTTCCTTTTTAATTTTTAATCCCCCAAAGGTAAGAAAAATAATTTTTAAGTCAAATGCAAAGTTTTGAAATTAAATATATTTGTATTTAGACATTATTCAAAATCTTTTAAATACATTTATATGACTCATTGAGATATGTTGTCTGTTCTGTAATTTACTCTTGAATATCTGAATCAGATTGGATATTTTGACCAATTAATAAATAAGCTATAAAATGAAAAAGAATTTCCATCCGGAATATTATAAATGCGATGTTATCTGTAACTGCGGAGAAAACAGAGGGGTATTATTCACAACGCGTTCTACGGTTCCTGAAATAAAAGTCGAGATCTGTTCATTATGTCATCCGTTTTTCACCGGTACACAAAAGATCATTGATACAGCAGGTAGAGTAGAGAAGTTCAATAAGCGATACGGAAAATCCAAAAAAGCTGTTGATTCAAAAGAAGCTGCTGAAAATACTGAAACTGCAGAAACAAAAGCATAATATATTTAAAAGAGATTTAACATTTTTATTAAAAGCCAATATTTTCCGTATTGGCTTTTTTAATTTATAAAATAATTTCTGTTATGAAAGTCATTATCTTCGAAGACAATAAATTCAAAAACCTTTTCCCACTGAATATGCTCAGAGCGTCATTTGACATAAAATGCGGAGCGGTAAGCATTAAAGAAAGAATAATAAATATTCTGAGCGGAAGGTATGATGTTTCTCTAATCTGCAGAAATTCTATTGCTGCTATGATGAGTGAGATCAATGAACTGAGGATTAATGAAATCTCAAAAGATGATATACTTTTTTTAAACGGGAGAGTAATTTTTTCACAGGAAAGTTTAGAAAAGATCATATCCGAAAAAAAGAAGAATACAGCAAATTATTTTAAAGAAGAAGTTGTATCAGCTTATCTGACAAAAGATAAAATAAAAGAATTCAAATCTTGTTTTGAAAGATCATTTTCTGAAGGTATTAATTTTGAAGAATTTTTCAAAAGAGCCGAAGTTTCGAAAATCGATTTCGGTAAAAATGAAGATATTTTTATTTTAAAATATCCGTGGGATGCTGTAAAATATTTGCTGCAAGGCGGTCTGACTACTGATCTGGAGATATATTTAAATTCCAAAAAGAAACTAAAACCAACTAAGAGACAAGATAATTTTGTTAATCATAAAGGAATCTATGTTTCATCAAAAACATTATTGAATCCGGGTTCAATTCTGGATGCTTCTGAAGGAAAGATTGTGATTGAAGAAAATTGTGTAATAGAACCTTTTTGTTTTATCAAAGGTCCGGTTTTTATAGGAAAGAATACTTTGGTAAAATCAGGAACAAAAATATACGGACCTTGCAGTATTGGTAAGAATTCAAAAGTTGCAGGCGAAATAGCCGAATCAATTTTTCATTCATATGTAAACAAGCAGCATGACGGATTTATTGGACACTCATATATTTGTCCGTTTGTAAATCTGGGAGCAGATACTGTGACAAGTGATCTGAAGAATAACTATTCGAAAATCAGAATTAATATTGGAGATCAAGAAACTGAAACAGGAATGCAATTCCTCGGAAGCATCATCGGTGATCATACAAAGACGTCCATAAATACTATGCTGAACACAGGCACCATAGCAGGAATTTTCGCAAATATATTCGGCGGCGGTTTTCCTTCGAAGAGTATTGATTCCTTTACATGGAATGACGGCAGCAGTAAGCCCGTTCCGTATATACTGGAAAAAGCCGTTAAAACGGCTGTAACCGTAATGTCCCGCCGGGGCATAAAACTCAGCAAAAACTACAAAGAACTTATGATGCTTTACTCAAAATAATTACAGTTTCAGACATTCCGCAGAGTCCGAAGATCACGTGCTCTAAGGGCACATTCTTCATTTTGTTTGTGTTTTCAAAAATTTTGCATGTAGTTCATTTGACTCTTACTAAACAAATTATGCAAAATTATTGATCACCAACAACA
>DAORRV010000014.1:0-37584 GCA_035443185.1 Ignavibacteria bacterium
TTTTTTTAAAATGCTTTCATTTATTATAAAAATGAGTATTTGTATTTTAAATTTCTTTTAAAAATTAGTTATAAAACTTATAAAGGTTAAATGAAATTTTATTTATTACTTTTTTTAGCAATTCCGTTATTTTTAAATGCTCAGGATTCTACAAAGAAAATATCTGATTGGTCTGGATTTCTATCAGGTGCCGGACTTTATCAAAGTGGTAATACAAATAAATTTTATATTCAGGGTGCAGGGGAATTGAAGCGGGCAGGTAAAATTCTTGAGACTATTCTATTTGGATCCATTGGTTATGGAGAGAATAAAGGTCGAAAAGATGAGAATGAAATAATTGCAGCATTCACGGCTGATCTGTTTTATGAAAATAAATTTTCTCCGTTTATTCTACAGTATCTGAATTACAGTTTTGCAAAGGGTATTGATCTGCGTTCACAGTCGGGTGGTGGTATTAAATATGTTCCTATAAAAAATGAAAAGAATAAAACATCCATATCAGCAGCTTTGATCTATGATTATGAAAATCTTACCTCCAAGCCGGGAAATTTTGATCAGGATAAATTAAGATTTTCATTCAGACTAAAAACAAAACAGGATCTTTTTAAAGAGCATTTGATATTTACAATGGTTGCATTTTTTCAGCCGGATATATCACAGGTTTCAAGTGCAAATTTCTGGATCGATTCAAATCTGAAGGTTCCGGTACATAAAAAAATTTCTTTCACAGTAAATTATTTATATACTTTTCAGGATGTCGTCTCCGTTGGAAGAGTAAGAGCTGATAATAAACTTACCTTTGGAATGAGATTTGATTTTGGACAATAAGTTCTTTTGTGATTTTTTTTATATCTGAGCAGCCACACAAAGCCATTGCAAGATCAAGTTCATTTTTGAAAATATTCAATACATCAGTAACTCCGTCTTCACCATTATGAGATAATCCCCACAGCACAGGTCTGCCGGTCAGGACAGTGCTTGCTCCGAGAGCAAGTGCTTTCAGAATATCTGTACCTCTTCTAATTCCGCCGTCCAATAATATTTCTGTTTTACCACTTACGGCATTGGATATTTCGGGAAGTACGTCAATTGATGCTCTGCAAGTATCAAGCTGTCTGCCTCCGTGATTTGAAACTACAATACCTTCAATATTATGTTCTAAAGCAAGCAGTGCATCTTCTTTGCATGCAATACCTTTTAAGATAATTGGTAGAGATGTAACAGATCTCAGCCAGTCGATGTCCTTCCAGCTTAGAGAAGGATCAAGATTTTCAGATACATAACCTGCCAGTCCAGAATCATTTTTTACATTCAGGTTTGACTTTGATACGAAAGCCAGATTTGCAATTTCAAATTCCGGAGGAAGGTTGAATTTATTTCTAACATCATTTTCTCTCTTACCCAGCAAAGGAGCATCAACTGTCAGCACTATTGCTTTGACTCCAGCGGCTTCAGCTTTCTTAATAAGTTCTCTAGTAATTTCTCTGTCTCTGAAAACATATAATTGAAACCAAACCGGTCCTGATGAAGCTTTCACGACTTCTTCCACTGATGTATTTGATAAAGTGCTTAAGATCATTATGATACCGTTTTTCCCTGCAGCTGTTGCAGAAGCAGTTTCACCATCAGGATGAGCCAATTTTTGAAATGCAGTCGGTGCAATTATTACTGGCATGGATATATTATGACCAAGAATTTTTGTTGTCAGATCTCTTTTACTAACATTCACAAGAACTCGGTATTTCAAAAAAATTCTTTTGAATGCTTCACAATTTTCTTTTAAAGTGATTTGATCATTTGCTCCGCTGTAAAAATAATCGAAAGCATTCTTGTCTAATTTTTTCTTTGCAAGAATTTCAAAATCAGAAATATTAACGGGTTCCATAAAATTAATTTTTAAAGAAAATCTCAGGGTATAAATAATTTCAAAAAATTAAAAATACCTTGAGATAACAAAAGTTTCAAGCTAAGAATAATTTCAAAAGAGATATTACTTTTTTGCTCCAAGCTCAGCTCTGGCTGCAGCAAGTCTTGCTATTGGTACTCTGAATGGAGAGCAACTGACATATTCGAGACCCAGGTCATTACAGAATTTTATAGAGTCGGGCTCACCGCCGTGTTCACCGCAAATTCCTAATTTTATATTTGGCTGAGTCTCTCTGCCTTTTCTTACTGCAAATTCCATTAACATACCGACACCTTCAGTATCTATAGATTCAAAAGGATCACGTAATAAAATTTCTTTATCTCTGTAAGTAGGAAGGAATGAACCTGCGTCATCTCTTGAAATTCCGAAAGTCATTTGAGTCAGATCGTTTGTACCAAATGAGAAAAACTCTGCATGTTCAGCGATCTTACCTGCTACGAGTGCAGCTCTTGGGATCTCGATCATTGTCCCGACTTTATATTTAAATTTAATTTTCTTTTCCTTCATAACCTGTTTTGCTGTATCTCGGATTATTTTTTCCTGCTCAATGAATTCTTTTTCATGTCCTATGAGAGGTATCATTATTTCCGGATATACATTTTTACCTTCTTTTAGAACTACAGCAGCAGCTTCAAATATTGCTCTTGCCTGCATTTCAGTGATCTCGGGAAATGATATGCCCAGACGGCATCCTCTGTGCCCGAGCATTGGATTAAATTCTCTGAGAGCATTAAGTTTGTATTTTATTTCATCAACTCTGGTACCGATTAGTTCTGCAAGTTTAGTGATCTCAATTTCAGTGTGAGGAAGGAATTCATGCAGTGGCGGATCAAGTGTTCTAATAGTCACCGGTAGTCCGTCCATAACCCGAAATATTTCGGTAAAATCTTTTCTCTGAAACGGAAGAATTTTCAAAAGAGCTTTTTTCCTGCCTTCAGTACTATAAGCAAGAATCATTTCTCTGACAGCATCTATTCTGTCTCCGCCAAAGAACATGTGCTCGGTTCTGCAAAGTCCAATACCTTCTGCACCAAATGAAATCGCATTTTCACACTGATCCGGTTGATCTGCATTGGTCCTGATCTTCATTCTTCTGTATTTATCAGCCCATTTCATAAAGGTTGTATAATATCCGAAAGGTTTTGAATCTTTCGGTTTCATTGTTTTATCAATCAGCACCTGGAGAATTTCTGAAGGTCTTGCCTGAAGTTTACCTATAATTACTTCACCGGTAGAACCGTCAATAGAAATAAAATCACCTTCATGTACTAAATGCTGTTTACCGAAAACACGAATTGTCTTCAATAAATAATCAATCTCAAGCGTACCACATCCTGCCACACAGACTTTTCCCATTTGCCTGGCTACAAGAGCAGCATGTGAAGTCATTCCTCCTCTTGAAGTTAAAATTCCTTCTGCAGCATTCATTCCTCTTATATCTTCGGGAGAAGTTTCAATTCTCACTAAAATTACATCTTCACCTCTTGCTTTTGCATTTACGGCATCAAAGGAATTAAAATAAACTTTTCCGCAAGCAGCACCGGGTCCTGCATTTAATCCAATAGCAAGGAGTTTACCATCTTTGATTGCTTCCTGTTTTTCAGATGTACTAAAGATAGGTCTGAGTAATTGGTTAAGCTGTTCGGGGTCAACACGCATCACAGCAGTTTTATCAGAAATAAGTTTTTCTTTTACCATATCTACTGCGATCTTAACTGAAGCATAACCTGTTCTTTTTCCAGCACGGCATTGAAGCATATACAAAACTTCATCCTGAATTGTAAACTCGATGTCCATCATATCTTTGTAATGCTTTTCCAGACTCTTTCTTACTTTTTCAAGCTCTGCATAAATTTTTGGTTTTGCTTTTTTTAGATCGGAAATAGGCAGCGGAGTTCTGATACCTGCTACAACATCTTCACCCTGTGCGTTCATAAGATATTCACCATAAAATTCATCTTCGCCATTTGAAGGATTTCTCGTAAATGCTACACCGGTTCCGGATGTATCACCAAGATTTCCGAATACCATAGCCTGAATATTCACAGCAGTTCCCCATTCGACAGGAATGCTGTTTAATTTTCTGTAAACTATAGCCCTGTCATTCATCCATGATCTGAATACAGCTCCAAGTGCACCCCAAAGCTGAACCATCGGATCATCAGGAAAATTATGTCCTGTCTCGGTTTTTATTGCTTTCTTAAATTCGTCTACAAGTTCTTTCAGGTCATCAACTGTAAAATCAATATCATTTTTTATTTTTCTCTGCTCTTTCTTTTTTTCAATAATGACTTCAAACGGGTCAATCTGATTTTTGTCATTTGGTTTAAGATCAAGTACAACGTCCCCATACATCTGAACAAATCTTCTGTATGAATCATAAACAAATCTTTCATTGCCTGTTTTTTCTATAAGACCTTTTACTGATGCATCATTGAGTCCAAGATTTAATACAGTGTCCATCATACCAGGCATAGAAGCTCTGGCACCAGATCTGACACTTAAAAGTAAAGGATTTTTGTTATCCCCAAATTTACAGTTCATGTCTTTTTCAATCTTCTTTAAAGCGAGCTCAACCTGTTTCTTTAATTCCTTTGGATATTTTTTTTTGTTCTTATAATAATAATTACAAACTTCTGTAGTGACAGTAAAGCCCGGGGGGACTGGCAGTTTAATGTTTGTCATCTCCGCAAGGTTAGCGCCTTTTCCGCCTAACAAAGATTTCATATCCGCTTTTCCATCTGCTTTACCATTTCCAAAATAGTAAACGTATTTGTTTGACATGATTAAAAAATTTAAGTGAGAAATGTGTTAAATATCTAGCAATATAATCATTTATAAATTTTTATTTTATTCTCAATTAAATACATTTTCAATAATTCAGTTTGTTTACAATCTTCGGATATTTACAAACCTAAATATCAATAACATTATTTTAAAGCATTCTAAAAAGTATTATATTGACTAATTAAAAATTTGTTTAAGAACTGAATCACATGATTAATATTCATTTTTGTTTAAATTATTTACAAAGTGAAATTTTTTGAATAATAATATATCTGTTAAAAAACATGATCCTTATGAGGCATTAAGATTTCCGGAGTTCAGAAATTTTAACATTGCCAGACTATGTATTACTATTGCGTCTCAGATGCAGGCAGTAATAGTGGGCTGGCAGATATATGAGATCACTAAAGATCCTTTGTCTTTAGGACTGATCGGTCTTGCAGAAGCAATCCCTTCTATCTGTACTTTAATATTTGCAGGTCATATAACTGATACTAATGATAGAAAAAAAATCGTAATGACTTCAGTAATTCTTATGACAATTTGCTCAATCCTCCTTCTTATTGTATCAACAGACGGAATTGAAGTATTATACTCAAACAAAGTATTAGCAATTTACAGCATAATATTTTTAAGCGGAATTGGCAGAGGATTTTCATCACCTTCATTTTTTGCATTTGTTGCTCAGCTTGTACCCAAAGAAAGTTTACCAAATGCAATAACATGGAACACATCGACCTGGCAGACGGGAGCAGTCACCGGTCCTGCACTTGGAGGATTGATGTACGGATTTATTGGTGCTGTGCAGACTTATTCGATAATCGTCTTATTCTGGATCATTGCAATCATACTTATCTCAACAATTAAAAAGAAACCTATACCTGAGTTTGTAGCTCTTTTATCTCTGAAGGAAAAACTTACATCCGGTTTGAAATTTATTTTAGAAAAGAAAATCATTTTAGGTGCAATATCATTAGATCTGTTTGCGGTATTATTTGGAGGAGCGGTGGCATTGCTTCCGATATTTGCGGGTGAAATTTTATTTGTCGGACCTGAAGGACTTGGAATGCTGAGAGCAGCACCGTCAGTAGGAGCAGTTACTATGGCTCTTCTTATGACAAGAAGACCGATCACAGGTAATGCCGGCAGGAATTTACTGATCGGAGTTTTTGGATTTGGAATTTGTATTGTAATTTTCGGATTATCAAAAAGTTTCTATCTGTCGCTGGTAATCCTTTGCTTCAGCGGTGCATTTGACAGTATGAGTGTTGTTATCAGAAGCACTGTAATTCAACTGCTAACGCCTGATAATATGAAAGGTAAAGTATCTGCAGTCAATAGTATGTTTATTGGTTCATCAAATGAGATTGGAGCATTTGAATCAGGAGTAGCTGCAAAACTTATGGGAACTGTCCCGTCTGTAATTTTTGGAGGACTGATGACTCTGATCATTGTTACATGTGTGACAATATTTTCACCACGGCTCAGAAATCTAAAACTATAAATTGTCAGGATTGTCTTCTTCAAGATTCATATTGCCTTCAGATGGTTTCAGCTTCTCAGCATTTTCTTCAAAAGAATCAGTAAAATAATTAAATACATTTTTATCATCGAGTAATACTGGCATGCGGCTGTGAATTTTTTTCATGAAACTGCTTGGAGAAGTGGTGATCAATGTGAATTCATTTATACCTTCTTTATTTTTCCAATACAAACCGGGTACCATAAATAAATTTCTGCCTGGTAAAGTAATTTTAGTTTTCACTTTTTTCTTTCCGCCTTTATCCTGCCATTCATAGAATCCAAACATTGGTATCAGAATCCGGTTCTTGTCAAAAGTCTTTGTCCAGAAAGGTTTTGTCTGAATAGTATCATCTCTTGAATTGAAGATCAGAGGGGATTTTTTCTCGGGACTGAAACGAATTCCCCATTTCATTTTTGTAAGAATTTTCTCACCATTTTCATAAGCAATAACAGGTACATTGTGAGTCAGTATTGCATCAAAATCTTTATTGCGTTTAATTGTCTCTTTCAGTTCCTTTTCAATTTCTTCCTGAATATTTTCTTCTTCTTCAGCTATTTCACCTAAAAGTTTTATCCTTATATCTTCATTGTAAGTCTTCTCAATTAATTTTCTGAGGTTAGAAAGTTTACCTGCTGTAATGAATTGTCTGCACATAAAAAATTTATTTTTTGTAAAATAAAATTTCTTATTATTTATTGAAATGAGAAAATTGCTTTCATTTAATGCAGTTGTATTTGAAACGAGTTTCAATATCAATTGCATATCCAAACAGGAGTTTGGATACGAGCGGTTTATTAAAATTACGATAATATTAATCTGAATTCAGCGGATGAATGTGAATTGAATTATTTACCAAATAAAAATACTTTGATAAAAGATAAAATTTTGGTGATTCGATTTTCAATAAATGGTAATGAGTATAAAAGTGATCTGTCAGTTCCGATGGAGATTTCCATTCCATTGGATTTTTATGGAGATCAGCCAAATACATATGATGTAGAAAGAGCTGCAGCAAAAGCTTTTAGGTCTGGAGAATTTATTGGAGATACCAATGAAGGTGGCGGATGTAATTTTGAAGAATATAAATTTATCCCGCATTGTAACGGAACTCATACTGAATGTGTAGGTCATATTTCGTTTGAAAGAATTTCAATTGAAAGTGTATTAAAAGATATTTTCATACCGTCAATTTTAATCACTGTTATACCTGAAAATTCATCAGATACTGATGATACTTACAACCCGCAAAAAATTAATGAAGATTATCTGATAACTGAAAAAAGTCTGAGAGAAAAACTTGAAAATGCTGATGCAGATTTTTGTAAAGGGTTGATTATCAGAACGCTTCCAAACAGTGAAGAAAAAAAGAGAAGGAGATACATGAATAATCTTCCTCCATTTTTTTCCATTGAAGCTATGAGATATATATCCGGATTAGAAGTAAAGCATTTGATACTTGATCTGCCTTCTGTTGACAGGACCTTTGATGAGGGGAAATTGTCAGCTCATCATATTTTTTGGAATGTAAAGGAAGGAAGTCATGAAGTTAATGTAAATGATCATTCATTTAAAACAATTACAGAAATGGCATTTATGCAGGATAAGATAAAAGACGGAAAATATTTACTAAATATACAGATACCCGGATTCAAAGCTGATGCTGCACCCAGCAGATTGTTTTTATTTGAAATAAAAAATTAACTGTGAAAAAATTATTAATTCAAATTATAGTTAAATGAATTTTGGCTGTGATATAGCATTTGCAAAAGAAACAGATGAAAAAGATCCTCTCAGGCATTTCAGGGATAGATTTTTTATTCCAAAAGATCCGAATGGAAACGATGCAATTTATCTTGCAGGAAATTCACTTGGACTGCAGCCAAAGTCTTTAAGAAATTATATTGAGCAGGAACTGAAAGACTGGGAAACTTTTGCTGTCGAAGGTCATACCAAAGCAAAAAATCCGTGGCTCCCATATCATGAATTTCTGACCAGACAAACTGCAAATCTCACCGGAGCTTTAGAGTCTGAAGTTGTGAATATGAATTCTCTTACTGCGAATCTTCATTTACTTTTTATTTCATTTTACAGACCTGAAAAAAATAAACATAAAATTCTTATTGAATCAAATTCATTTCCGTCAGATCATTATGCAGTTCAATCACAGATAAATTTTCATGGATATGATGTTTCGGATTCACTTATCGAAATGAAGCCAAGGGAAGGTGAAGATAAAATCAGGACAGAAGACATTGAAGAGTTGATAGAAAAAGAAGGTGATGAGATCGCGCTGATATGGTTTGCCGGTGTGAATTATTATTCAGGGCAGGCATTTGAAATGGAAAGAATTGTCAAAGCCGGACAAGCAAAGAATTGCAAAGTCGGATTTGATCTCGCACATGCAACAGGAAATCTGGAACTGAAACTTCACGACTGTAATGCAGACTTTGCGGTATGGTGTAATTATAAATACATGAACGGAGGACCGGGTGCAATTGGTGGAGCATTTGTACATGAGAGACATCTGAAAAATGATGAGCTTAAAAAATTTCTGGGCTGGTGGGGTCATGATAAAGAAACAAGATTTAAGATGGATCATAAATATATTCCAATTCCAACTGTCGAAAGCTGGCAGCTCAGCAATCCTCCTATACTTCAGCTCGCATCTCTGAAAGCTTCGATGGATATATTTGAAGAAGCGGGAATGAGTGTACTCAGAAAAAAAAGTGAACATATGACAGGCTATATGGAATATCTATTAAAGAGAAGTGAAAATTCAGACATACAAATAATTACACCAGCAGAAATTAATGAGAGAGGCTGCCAGCTTTCGCTGCGAGTTAAAGAAAATGGAAAAGAATTGTTTAACAGACTTTCGGATAAAGGAGTGATATGTGACTGGCGAGAGCCTGATGTGATCAGAGTAGCACCTGTGCCTTTGTATAACAGTTATGTGGATGTGTGGAAGTTTGTGCAGATACTGAGCGGTGGTTGATGTAACGTGATTTTTATTTTTGGTAATTCAGATAAAACCTGACTGGTTTTTTTTGGAAAAAATTTTGTAAATTAAGGTGGGAGGAAAACCAGTCAGGTTTCTCAATCTTCAAAACCAAACTCAAATTAAAAATAAAACCTGAACGGTTTCAAAAACCAAACAATTACAATCAATGAAAAATATTACCATTGTCGGTGCAGGTCTCGCAGGATCTCTCCTTTCTGTCTATCTCGCAAAAAAAAATCTGAACGTTAACGTCTACGAAAGAAGACCCGATATGCGGCTCTCTGAAACTGACGGAGGAAAGTCCATTAACCTCGCTCTGTCCACACGCGGAATTCACGCTCTGAAGGAAGTCGGCATATATGAAGACATTAAAAAAATTTCAATTCCAATGTATGGAAGAATGATCCATTCAGTCGACAGCGAACTTATGTTCCAGAGATACGGCAAAGACGATTCCGAATATATTAACGCAGTCTCAAGAGCCGAACTCAATAAAAAACTTCTCGACCTTGCTGATAAATATGATAATGTAAATATCTTATTTAATGAAAAATGTATTGGTGCTGATTTTAAAAAGACCGAAGTATCATTTTATAATGAAGTTACAAAAAATGAATCCACTGTAACCTCTGATGCAGTAATAGCTGCTGACGGTGCAACTTCTGCCGTGCGTTTGGAAATGCAGAAGATACCAAGATTTAATTTTTCACAGGAATATGAAAATTACGGATATAAGGAGCTCATCATTCCTGCTGATAAAAACGGGGGATTCAAAATGGAAAAGAATGCTCTGCACATCTGGCCTAGAGGTTCCTTTATGCTGATAGCACTGCCGAATCTTGACGGAAGTTATACCTGCACACTGTTCATGGCATATGATCGGTCCCTCGGCGGAAAGTGCAGTTTTGAATATATCGACTCTGAAGAAAAGCTTACAGAATTTTTTGAAACTCAATTCAAAGATGCATACGATCTGATCCCCGATCTCAACAATGAATTTTTTACTAATCCCACAGGCACACTCATGACAATAAAATGCTATCCATGGACTGCGGGTGAAAATTCCGTTATACTTGGAGATTCATGTCATGCAATTGTTCCATTCTTTGGACAAGGCATGAATGCTGCGTTTGAAGACTGTGTGTATATGAATGAATGTTTTGAAAAATACGGTGATGATATAAATAAAATTTTTACTGAATTTCAAGAGCTCCGTAAAGAAAACTCTGATGCAATTGCAGATCTTGCAAGGGAAAATTTTATTGAAATGCGCGACCTCGTAGCTGATAAAACCTTTCAGTTTAAAAAGAAGATCGAATCAGAATTATTTAAGATATATCCCGATACTTTTATTCCGAAATATTCTATGGTAACTTTTATGAGGATACCTTATTCCGTAGCTCTTAAAAGAGGGAAAATTCAGGAAGAGATACTTTCCATTCTCAGTAAAAATATCAACGACATTAAAGATCTTGATCTGAAGAAAGCAGATGAAATTATCAAAGATAAACTTCAAAAGCTTGATCTGAAAAATTAAGATTTTTTGATTTCAATCTATAACCTGGTTTTAAACAGATTATTTGCTTAGATGCTTTTGTGATTTTTATTCCTGATTTCTAACCTTTTACATTTCAAAGTCTGACCGACTCTTTGTCAATTAATTGAACACAAAGATTATAACCTATATTTTTATTTTCGTAAAATTCTCACTGAATATATTTGGGTTGTTACGAACCCGTTTAATTGTTTATAGACGCGCAGCGGAAGACAGACGTTAAAAAAACGAAGAATCATTTAGAGATTAAACTTTTTTTAGGAATGATTCGATAGCATATGTAGGTTTTTTTGGGATATGGAGTTGAAACCGTTTTAAAGGATTATAGCAGCCGCCCGATTTGTTAAAAATCAATATTAAGTAGTAGATCGGGCGGTATTATTTCATATATAACTGATCAAAAATACAGGTGTTTATTTTCGAAATTGAATTTTAGACTGTAAGATTAATTGATCTCGACAGTTATTCTGTAAATATTTTAAATTTAAAATTTATAATATAAAATTAATCATTACCTTTAAATAAAAATCTAAATAAACTAAATTTGATGAAACAATAATAAAAATACTTAATGTTTCGGGAGTTTGTAGATAATAAAATAAAAAAAGAGACTGAGCAGTTTGCAGATGCTAAATCAATTACAAAAGATCTGATCAATAAAAGTGAAGTTTCCGATTTTACAATTAATTATTTACTTTTTTATTTAACAGACGATATCAAAGCCGAGGAATTACCGGCAATGATCAATAAAGCAAATAAGCTCTATTTTAATTATGCTCTCCGTCCCAAGTGGACATTGATAAATTTCCTTTTCAATAATTTTGAATCCAGATCTCCGGCGGAAATTTTAAAAAAACTAATGCTTTTTCCTTTTTATAAATATTATACAGATGCTGTTTCTGATTTTATAAATGACAACTCAATGATATTCATTACAAAAGGTGAAATTGAAAATATTATTGACAGGACAAATCAGGCGATTCATAGTAAACTAACTGTTGAAATTACCGGTCAGAAGATAAAGAATGTATTCCTTCAGCTTTTTATACTTAATGATTTTTATGAAGAAAAGTATAATCTGGAATCTGCTATACCATTTTCATTTATTAAAATATTTCTTTCAGATAAAAATTATTCCGACATACTCTCAAAATTTGATGTCCTTGGAAATAAACAGGATCACGAAAATATTCAGCTCAAAGACATTATAAAAGTCTTAACTGGAAAGTTTGCTGAAAATGAAAAAACCGATTCTCAAAAAACTGAATCGGAAAAACCTAATCCAATAACAGTTCAGGCAGTACCTTCAGGTATTTCAATCACTGAAAAAAATATTGATTCCCAATATAGCTCACAACAGGAATTTAAAAATATTAAAGGTAAAGATGTTGATGTAAATAAACCCGGATCTATTACTGTTAAAAATATAAATGAGATTGCTGATAAAAATTCAGATAAGAACATAAATAAAAATACTAAAGTAAATGAATCAGATTTTAGTATTAAAAAAATCACCCAAGAACCGACTGAGACTTCCTTAAAAAGCTCAGAAGAAAAACAAAATGATAATGATGAAGGTTTTGTAATAAAAGAAAAAACTGCACCTCCAAAACCTGTGCTGTCAGATGATGATATAGAATCTACGGAATCTAATAATGATACAAAAGGAAAGCCAATTGAGATACCTTTAGTGGAAATGAATTATGTCAGTACTGATTATAATAATGAATCAGAAAAAGTAATTTTTAAACATAAGAATATTGACTTCAAAGAATTATTCAGTGAGAAAGAGCTCGATTCAATTCTCAACAGAGTTTACGATTCCAATCTTATGGCAAGACAAAGATCATTTGAAAAACTAAATAATTTTAAAACTTGGTTTGAAGCATTTAACCATCTGAAAGAAATTTTTAAAAATAATAAAGTGGATATTTACCACAAAGACGTGATAAGATATGTCGATGCATTGAATGAACACTTTCAGAATTCATAAATATATCAAAAGAATAAGGAGTAAATTTGTTTTTAGACAGTGCAAAAATTTTTATAAAATCAGGAAATGGCGGTAACGGATGTGTAAGCTTCAGACGTGAAAAATATGTTCCAAAAGGCGGTCCAAACGGAGGCGACGGTGGCAAAGGCGGTGACATTATTTTTAAAGCTTCCTCTCAGCTTACGACTTTAATTGACTTCAGATACCAGGCTCATCACAGAGCAAAGCGGGGAGATCACGGACAAGGAGGACTCAAGACAGGAAAGAATGGTGAAAGTGAGATTATTCTTGTACCTTGCGGCAGCATTGTAAAAGATGCTGTGACCGGTGAAGTACTTGCGGAATTATTAGAAGACGATGAAGAAGTAATTTTACTAAAAGGCGGCAAAGGAGGTAAAGGAAATAATCATTTTAAAACTTCTACCAACCGCGCGCCGAGGATCGCTCAGGATGGCGAGAAAGGTGAAGAGAAAGATATTGTCATCGAACTAAAGCTGATCGCTGATGTAGGTCTTGTCGGATTTCCGAATGCAGGCAAGTCAACTCTGATATCGACTATCTCAGCAGCTCGTCCGAAGATAGCTGATTATCCGTTCACTACTCTCGTTCCAAATCTTGGAATTGTTAGATATAAAGAATATGATTCGTTTGTTGTAGCTGACATACCCGGTATAATTGAAGGAGCTTCAGATGGCAAAGGTCTTGGCATTCAGTTTCTAAAGCATATCGAAAGGACAGGGATTTTACTGATTCTTCTCGATTCCACTAAACTCGAAAAAGCAAAAACGAAAAAAGACCTTTTGGTAGACTACACAATTCTTATGAAAGAGTTAAAGAATTTCGAAGCTGATCTTACTGCAAAGCCGAGGATAATCTGTTTTACAAAAATTGATTCGATTACAGATGAGTTAAAAGCTAAACTTGTAAAGTTAAAAACAAAAGAACCGAAAATTCTGATCTCTTCTTTTACAGATGAAAATATTGATGAGCTGAAAGATTTAATGTGGGATATGATCAGTAAGCTTAAAGAGGAAGAAGAAGAAGTAAAATCGGAATAAACAATTTATCAATTCGAAATTAATTTCAGTAAATTTAATATTAATGAAAAAACCAACTATACTTATTTCAAATGACGACGGAATTGAGTCAGAGGGAATAAGAGCGCTGTGGCGTGAAATTAGAAAATTCGCTGAAGTAATAGTAGTAGCTCCGCATACCCAGCAAAGTGGCGTCGGACATTTTATAACTTTTTCAAGTCCGATAAGAGCCCGTAAGGAAATTATTGATAAAAATTTTTACGGATATGCTGTGGAAGGTTCGCCTGCGGATTCAGTAAAACTTGCTGTGAGAAATTTACTCAAAGGTAAAAAGATCGACCTGCTTTTATCTGGAATTAATAACGGAGCAAATACTGCTATCAATATAATTTATTCCGGTACTGTATCAGCCGCTACTGAAGGAACGATACTGGGTATTCCATCTATTGCCTTATCTCAGGCAAGTTTTACCAGTAATGATTTTTCCGTAGCAGCTAAATTTGCATCTCACATTTCTAAGATTGTATTGAAAAAAGGTCTACCTCACGGCACACTATTAAATGTAAATATTCCTGCAGTTCCTAAAAGTGAAATCAAAGGTATCATCATTACAAGACAGGGAAAGTCATACTGGGATGACAAATATGAGGCGAGAACTGACCCAAATAATCGGGAATACTATTGGCTTACAGGAAAAATGGCTAGTCTAGATAAGACAATTGAATTCGATCAGAAAGCAATAGAAGAAAATTACATTTCAATAACACCAATACAGTATGACCTTACTGATTATAAAATGCTTGAAGAACTAGAAGACTGGAAATTGAAATTGTAATAATAATATTCAACGAATTTTGATATAAAAAAAAGGGGTCGATCATAAATCAACCCCTTTTTCTATTTTCTAAATATCCTTAATTATTATTTTGAAGCAATTTCTTTTTTAATCCAATCGGTAGTTACAGATTTCGGTCTTATTAATGATGATCCCATAGCTCTTGCGATTATCATTTGTGATGAGAATCCGAGAATTCTCGAAACTCCAAAAAGCACTGTATAGAAATCATATTCTTTCATCCCATAATGATACAGCATAGATCCGCTTGCGGCATCTACATTCGGCCATGGATCTTTTGCTTTCCCCTGTTCTTTCAGAAGGTCAGGTACAATTTCAAATAACTGTGCAACGATCTTGAATACTTCGTCATCGGGTAAGTGCTTCTTACCGAAATCATGAAATGCAGTAAATCTTGGATCAGTAATTCTAAGAACTGCATGACCATACCCGATAACGAGTCCGCCTCTGTCAAGCAGATCCTGACAATATTTTCTGACTTCATCATCTGTAGGTGAGTGTCCGATATCTTCTTTCAATTTCAAAATGAATTTAAGACAGTTCTGATTTGCAAGACCGTGAAGTGGACCGGCAAGTCCATTCAATGCTCCTGTAATGGAATAATATGCATCAGAAAGTGCAGATGAAATTACCAGACAAGTGAATGCGCTGACATTTCCGCCTTCGTGATCACTATGCAATACAAGATAAAGTCTGAGTAATTTTGCAAATGTACCTTCTTTGTCATCTACTCCAAGCATCTTTGCAAAATTTTCTGCCCAGTCTAAATTTTTATCCGGAGGTATCATATCGCCTTTTTTAAATTTCTTTCTGTAAATAAATGCTGCGATCTGCGGAACTCTGGCTATTATATTTAAACAATCTTCATACATCGGTTCCCAAAGTTTATCTTTACCCAATCCGTTATTATATTCATTTCTGAATTCAGATTCTTTTTCCATTACATTAATTGCAGTACTGAACATAACCATAGGGTGTGAATCCTCAGGCATTGAATTTAATACATCCCATACATATGAAGGAACGTCACTTCTCTCATGAAGGTCATCCTGAAGATCTTTCAGTTCAGTTTCATTTGGAAGCTTTCCGATTACCAGGAGATAAAAAATTTCTTCAGGTGATCTATCAGTTAATTCCAGGATTGGAATTCCCCGTATTACAAGTCCTGTCTGCAGACCAACTTCAGAAGTGTCGCAGATCAGACCCTTTATACCTCTCATTCCGCCATAAAGCTGTTCAATTGCAACCTGACCTATTACTTCAGAGCCATGATTTTTTGCAATTGATTTTGCCTCTTCTCTTAAAGCGGGTAACTGAGAAGCTAATCTTTCTTTCATTAATTTTGACATGTGTGATAAATTTTAATATTCGAATTCCAATATAATTCTTTTGATTTTAAGTATAAAGATAAGAATAGAGTACTCTATAGGTTTTTTAAATTTTTATAAAAAAGACTTAAACTCTTCAAAATTTAATGATTTCATTTGTGTGAAATTTTAATATATTTTCAAATCCATAGTTAATTAAAAAGTTACTTTTAATATCTTTAAATTTGGGAATATAAAATTGTTCAGTGTTTTCGCACTATTACCAAAGTCATTTTATTTCAAATTGAATTAGTTTTTATTAAATGGTAATTTAATCCATATTTAAAAATTAACGAAATTATGTCTGAAATTATTTATCATGGTCATTCCTTTTTAGAAATTAAAACTACTGATCTTACCATATACATTGATCCTTTCATCACCGGGAATACTTTATGCGATATAAAAACTGAAGATGCAAAATGTGATTATATTTTTTTGACACATGGTCATAATGATCATGTAGGAGACACTATTGAAATTGCCAGAGGTAAAAACATTACCGTAATAGGTGTTGTCGAACTCACTGACTATCTCGAAAGTAAAGGAATCAGTGTGCACGGTATGAATATAGGAGGAGCATACACTTTTCCATTTGGGAAAGTTAAACTAACAATTGCTCATCATTCTTCTTCAATTATGAATGGTCCGTATGCAGGAGAACCTGCCGGTCTAATCCTGAACATAGAAGGTAAAACGATTTATCACTCAGGTGATACAGCTTTATTTTACGATATGAAGCTTATTGGTGAAATGAATAATATTGATTATGCTTTTCTTCCGATTGGTGATAATTTTACTATGGGAATTGATGACGCAGTAAAAGCTGCCGGTTTTTTAAATGCAAAAAATATTATACCAATTCATTATAATACTTTTGATTTAATAAAAGCTAATGAAAAAGAATTTAAGAGAAAGATAGAATCAATAGGAAAGATTTGTACTGTCATGAACCCAGGTGATTCTGTGAATTTTTAATATGCCTTTTGATTATGGGAAAATAATCTGAATGAAAACAATTAATTATATTTGACAAAAATTATATCAATATCAAATCAGAAAGGCGGAGTCGGTAAAACTACTACTGCAATTAATCTATCTTCTGCAATTGCTGCTTACGGTAAAAAAGTACTGATGATAGATACTGACCCACAGGCAAATGCAACATCCGGGCTTGGTCTTGATAATTCTATTGAAGGAAATTCAACATATGAAATTTTTATATCTGATAAAAAAGTAAAAGATTGTATTAAAGATACTCAGGTTCAAAATCTGAAAATAATCTCTGCAAATATAAATCTGGTGGCAGCGGAGCTTGAACTAGTAGACCTACCTCACAGAGAAAGTATTCTGAAAAATAAGTTAAAAGAATTTCTTGCAGAAAACATCGAAGATTTTGATTTTATATTAGTTGATTGCCCGCCATCGCTTGGATTAATAACTGTCAATGCATTGACTGCAGCAGATTCTCTACTCATTCCAGTACAGTGTGAATATTATGCTCTCGAAGGATTGTCACAGCTTCTCAATACAATTAAAAATGTAAAAAATATTTTTAATCCGGATTTAAATATCGAAGGCTATCTTCTTACAATGTTTGATTCCCGGCTTAAGCTTTCCAATCAGATAGAATCTGAGCTTAGGAAATTTTTTGGTGAAAAAGTTTTCACTACAAAAATATTCAGAAACGTAAAAATAGGAGAGGCACCAAGTTACGGAAAGCCAATAATTGTTTACGATCCGGCTTCTACCGGGGCATTGAACTATATGGATCTCGGCAAAGAATTTCTCTTAAGAAACGGTTTTGAAACAGAGTCTGAGAAGAATTCTGATAATTCAAATAATTCCGAAATAAATGAAATTAAAGTAAATGAAACATAAATTTTTTTAATATGGAAAATAAAACATCAGCATTAGGAAAGGGATTGTCGGCGATTTTTGATGAAAAGAAAATTGATGTTTCCTTTGTGGAAGAAAGTGCTAAAAAGAATTCAACTGTTTTAAACGTATCTGAGATTCGGGTAAATCCTGCTCAGCCGCGTGAAGATTTTGATGAGGAAAAGCTAAAGGAACTTTCAGATTCGATCAGACAGAAAGGGCTCATTCAGCCTGTAACTGTTAAGAAAACGGAAAACGGATATGTCCTTGTATCCGGTGAAAGAAGACTTCGAGCTGTAAAATTGATTGGAATGGAAAAGATCCCTGTCTATTTCATGGAAAATAATAATGGGTCTGATGAAGATATGCTTGAGCTTGCTCTGATAGAAAATTTGCAAAGAGAAGATCTGAATCCTATGGAATTATCTGATTCATATTTTAAACTAATCGAATTACATAATCTTACTCAGGAAAAAATTGCAGAAAAAGTTTCAAAGAACAGAAGTACAGTTGCTAATTATCTCAGACTGCAGAGACTTCCAATTGAGATTAAAATTTCCCTGAGAAAAAACGAGATCACAGAAGCTCATGCAAGACTTTTGCTCAGAGTAGATAATGAAGATGATCAGATCACATTATGGAAGAGAATTGTGAATGAAAATATTACAGTTAAGAATTTACAGGAAATTACAAAACAGGATGTTAAAAAACCAAAAGCTAAGAAGCCTAAACTCGGTGAAATTTATGATCCGTATTTTCAAAGTGTAGAGGATAAACTCAGAAATTTTTTAGGTACAAAAGTATCAGTAAAAAGAAAATCAAAATATTCGGGTGAAATTATTATTGAATATTTTTCAAATGATGATCTTGAAAGGATCATCGAAAAGTGTTCAGACTAATATTTTTTAAAAAGAATTTATATAAACCAATTTTATGAAAAGCATTTTAATCTCCGATAAAGCAGCACCTCCGGTTGGACCATATTCTCAGGCAGTCGGCATAGGTGATCTGATCTATACCTCAGGTCAGATTCCGTTTGATGTGGATGGAAATTTAGTGTCGGATAATATTGAAGGTCAAACTGAAAAGGTACTTGAAAATCTAAAGTCAATATTAGAAGACAACGGGTCTTCTCTTGATAATGCTGTAAAGACAATGGTGTTTTTAAATGATATGAATAATTTTGCAAAGATGAATGAGGTTTATTCGAAATACTTTGTAAATTCTCCACCGGCCAGAAGTACAGTTGAGGTGTCAAGACTTCCTAAAGATGTATTAGTTGAAATAGAAATAATTGCATTTAAAAACAAATAAATTTTAACAGTGAATCCATTACATGACAGATTGTGTCCGGGTAAATTAAAGTTTACTGTCGGCATTGTAATAAAATCCGATTTAAGAACTGTCTGGAATAATGTATGCAAAGCTGAACAGGTCAGGAAATATTTTACTACTGATGCAAGAAGAGATCTGGACAGCAGCGGAGATGTACTTTGGATCTGGGGAAATGAAGCAGCTTTAATAAAAGTGGTCGAAATACTCCCCGAGGATAAGCTTGTGTTTGAATGGAACGGTTCAAATGTAGATTACAGGATTCGTACGGAATTTATCTTTAAAAAAGAAAATGATAAAGTAACTTTAAAAATCAAAGAAAAGGGTTGGGAAGAAAATGCAAAAGGGATGAAGAGTGCATTTTTAAACTGTAGTGGCTGGACAGAATTTCTTAGTGCATTAAAAGTTTTCACAGAATATCAAATTTCCTATCTGAAATAAAAAAAGTCCGCATTCAGCGGACTTTAATAATACTTATTTTACCGAAATCTATTTTTCGAGTTTGTTTATATGCTTAGCAATCTTTGACTTTTGATTTGCAGCTTTGTTTTTATGTATGATTCCTTTTACTGCAGCTCTGTCAAGGACCTGTGAGGTCTTTTTAAATTCTGCTGCTGCTTCTGATTTCTCTTCTTTTGACATGACTCTTTTCACTGAACCTTTGATTAAAGCTTTATACTTTTTGTTTCTTTCGGTTTTTTTGACAGTTTGTCTTGCTCTTTTTTGTGCTGATTTATGTCTTAATGGCATTTGTAAAATTTAAATTTTATCAAAATACTTATTTCAAAGCGAAAAATCAAAGCATAAGAAAAGTACTGAGTAAATTTTTTGTATCACTAACATATTTATAATAAAATATTCACTCCCTTTTAAAATAATTAATACTCCTGTATATTGTAAAAAACAAAGGATCAAGATAAATTATAAATAATGCCATTCTTACACTATAAAATGATACAAAAATCGAAATAACAAAAATTAATACGGGTATATAAGACAAGATCTTAGTTTTAGTATAATCTTCTTCACTTATGCTATCTGTAAAGACATTACTCTTAGAAAAGATATAATTTAGGTGTATGATCATAATTATACTGATCAGAATTAGATTTAAAGCATAAATAAGAAATGTAAATTCTGATCTGGGGTATTTCATTAATACACCAACTGTAAAAGGAATAAAACCTGTCAGCATCAGAAATAGGATATTTAAAACTATAATGCTTCGGTCTACAGTAGTAATAAATTTAAACTGTATCTGATGTCTGAGCCAAAAAACTCCAAGTACAAGAAAACTAAGCACATATGCTTCAATAGCCGGAAGTAAATTGAAAAACATATCTGGAAGTTCGAAATGAATCAGATCTTTCGGGATATTTTCAGGGGTTTTTAAATCAAGAATGATGATTGTCATTACGATTGCAAAAATACCGTCACAAAGTGCTTCTACTCTGTGTTTTGGTAGAAGACTTTCATCATTAATATCCAGATTATTTTTTCTAAAAAGTCCCACTTAGGAAAATATATTGTATATATATAAAAATCTCAAATGATTAAATTGAGCATTGTAAAATAAATAATAACATGGGAAATAAAATAACTTTAAATACTTTAAATTCTAATTCAAATAATAATTCTAATATAAATAAAAATATTCTTAATGTTCCGGATGATCCGATCATTCCATATATAGATGGTGATGGAATTGGACCTGAAATCTGGAGAACTGCAAGACATGTTTTTGACAGTGCTGTAGAAAAAGCTTATAATGGTAAAAGGAAAGTAGAGTGGATGGAAGTTCTGGCAGGTGGAAAATCATTTGAAAAAACAAAAAGCTGGCTTCCTGATGAAACACTTGATGCTTTTCGGGAATATCTAGTTGGAATAAAAGGTCCATTGACAACTCCAATTGGAAAGGGAATCCGATCCATCAATGTAGCTTTACGTCAGAAACTCGATCTATATGTTTGTCTAAGACCTGTTAAATATTATGGTGGAATTGAAACTCCTGTAAGACGACCTGATAAAGTTGATATGGTAATTTTCAGAGAAAATACTGAAGATATTTATGCAGGTATAGAGTTTAAAGCAGGAACAGAGGATAATACAAAATTTTTGAAATTCCTTGAAGAAAATTTTCCTGAAAGATTTGAAAAGATCAGATTTGGTACATTAGAAAAAACCAACGAATTTCATAAATCAGGAAATATTCCACTTGCCGAAGAAACTGAAGTCGGTATTGGAATCAAGGTCATTTCTAAAACCGGTTCGCATAGACTCATGAAAGCTGCAATGAATTATGCAATTGAGAATAAAAGAAAGTCGATTACAATTGTACATAAAGGAAATATTATGAAGTTCACATCTGGTGCTTTCAGGGACTGGTGTTATGAGCTGGCAGAAGATCAGTATCCTGAATATGTTTATACAATGATGCAATGGGAAAAATCATTTTTAGCCGAAGGAAGGGAAGCTGCGGATAAAGAGTTAAATGAGGCAATAGATATTGGTAAAATTATTATAAAAGATTCTATCGCAGATAATGCTCTTCAGAAAGTCCTTACCGACCCGCAGGATTTTGACATAATTGCTTCTGCTAATCTTGACGGAGATTATTTGTCGGATGCTATCGCTGCAGAAGTAGGCGGTATCGGCATTGCACCAGGCGCAAATATTAATTTTGTAACAGGGCATGCAATCTTTGAAGCTACACATGGAACTGCGCCGTCTTTTGCCGGACTGGACAAAGTAAATCCTTCTTCTCTTATTTTATCCGGTATGATGATGTTTAAATATCTCGGATGGACTGAAGTTTCAGACTTCATAGAAAAGGGAGTCAGAGGTGCGATCAAAAGTAAATCTGTTACATTTGATTTTGCAAGACAGATGGTAGGAGCAAAAGAGGTAAAATGTTCAGAATTTGGACAAGAGATCATTAATCATTTTGATTGATCTTTGTACCGGAATAAAAGAAAATATTTTTAAAATTGATTTCTCGATTTAATTTAACAGCTAATTTATTTAATTTTATAAAAACTTAAAAAAGGAAAATTTATCATGTTTAAAAAATTAATACTCACAGCATTTTTATCTGTAGGAATATTTTGTATTCAAAATATTGCTTCATCTCAGAATGACCCAGCAACTAATTTGTCTAAAGAAAGCAATACAGAAGAAAGTAAGAAATCAGAATCGGATGTTAAGGAAGAGAAATCTGATCAGCCCGAAGGAATTAAAATGGAAGATGGAATTTTGTACGGTAAAAATTATGAAGACGGAATGGAAGTAGTGGAATTTACAGATCTGATGAGCAATCCTGCTGATTACAAAGACAAAACGTTACTGGTAAAAGGAAATATTTCCGAAGTTTGTCAAAAAATGGGTTGCTGGCTTGTTTTATCTGATGGCAGCAAGAATGCAAGAGTCACTACATTACACAGTTTTTTTGTTCCTAAAGATGCTACAGGTTCTCAGGTAATTGTGTTTGGAAAATTCATTGAAGCGGAATTGACTGAAGATCAGGCAAAGCATTATAATGAAGAATCAAATAAACCAATGGATGAGACTGAAATAAAAGGTACTTCTAAAGTTTTTGAAATAGAAGCAGAAGGTGTTAAAATTCTTAATATTTCAAATGAAAATTAACAGAGCATAAGTAATATTCATATTTTTTAAAAGCCCGTTCAAGCGGGCTTTGTTATTTTATCAAAAAAACCGTTTTAAATTTTTTATGGAAAAGGATAAACTCTGGAAAGTGATCTCAACTGAAAAAGGATTCATAGGAGACTGGATAAATATTGATCTGGACAGGATCGAATTACCTGATAAAAAAGAAATAGTTTTTGAGGCAATAAAATTTGAAAGAAACGGTGCAGGTATTGCTGCTCAAAATTCTGACGGAAAATATATACTGGTAAAAAATTACAGATATATAAATGATTTTGAAAGCTGGGAGATTCCGGCTGGTACTATACCTCCGGATATGGAACCGTCTGAATGTATTCTCGAAGAGTTAAAAGAAGAAGCCGGATGTATCGCTGATAAAAATGATCTGAAATATCATGGATATTATTACCCCTCAATTGGTTCCAGTAATCAGAAATTTCATTGTTTTACAGCTAGTAATGTAAAACAAATTACAGTAGAATTTGATACAAATGAAATAATTGAAACGGGTTGGTTTTCAAAACATGAGATACTTCAAATGATAACGGATGGAATAATAAAAGACGGCTTCAGTATTACTTTGCTGATGAAAAGTATTTTTATGACTCCTTAAAGTCTTTTTTAATTTCATCAAAATCTTCCTCTTTTGGAAATAACATTATCATAGAAATAGCAGCGATAACAGCACCAATAGAAGCATAAAGAATATTACCGTTTACAAATAAATTGGTAGTTATACAAAACAAAGCTGAGAAGTCTACAATCATAAAAGGAATAATATGTGCGTTAAAATATTTGGTAGTAAAGTTTGTAATATTTGTACTTTTTAATATGTTCTTTCTTATATAAAAGGAAATAGGAATGAGGAAAAAGATCTGAACTAATGACAGCAGATTTACAGTTTCAAAATCTTTTATATAATAACTGTCAGCAACAAAAATTCCGGCTAAGTAAATGATCACAATTCCTAGAGTGATAGCAATTCCCAGAATTTTTGTTCTTCTGACTACAATAACAAATTCAACCTGCTTTACCAACAAACTATTTCTCGGATCTTTGCTCAAATTAAAATTTATAATGTTTATAAAATTGTTTGTGTTCCAAATTAACATTATTTTTACAAAATGAAAAGTACAGACAGGATAAACAATTTCGGCTCGGCAGGAGATGAAGATACAGAACTGCATGATTATGTCTCACTTATCAGACCTAAAAGATTCAGAGATTTTATAGGTCAGGAAAAAGTAAAAAGTAATCTGAAAGTGTTCATTGACAGCTCAAGGAAACTAAACGAAACCCTTGATCACGTTCTGTTTACAGGACCACCCGGTTTGGGAAAGACTACACTTGCCAATATTGTTTCAAATGAACTTCAGACAAATATTATTTCCACATCGGGTCCGGTCATAGAAAGACCTGGTGATCTGGCTGGAATGCTGACAAAGCTTAAGAAAAATGAAATACTTTTTATAGATGAAATTCACAGGATACCCAAAGTAGTAGAAGAATTTTTGTATTCGGCAATGGAGGAATTCAAGCTTGACATAATGATAGATCAGGGACCGGCAGCCAGGAGCATTCCTATAAAGCTGGAAAAATTTACACTAATCGGAGCCACTACCAGACAGGGTCTTCTTTCTTCACCAATGTTAGACAGATTCGGTATAAATTGTCGCCTCGATTATTATCAGACAGAAAATTTAATAGACATTGTCAAAAGATCAGCTAAGATACTTGATATTAAAATTACTGAAGTAGGTGCAGTGGAAATTGCAAAAAGAAGCAGGGCAACGCCTCGGATCGCTAACAGACTTTTGCGAAGAACACGGGATTTTGCAGTAGTTAAAGGTAATGGATCTATCGATAAAGAAATTGCTGATTATGCATTATCATCACTTGACGTTGATGAATTTGGTCTGGACAAAATGGATAAGAAAATACTGGAGACAATTATTTTTAAATTTGGCGGAGGACCTGTAGGATTGTCAACAATAGCAGCTTCTATCGGTGAAGATCCGGGAACAATAGAAGATGTGTATGAACCATTTTTAATGATAGAGGGTTTCATCAAACGCACTCCAAAAGGAAGGGAAGCAACAGACCTCGCTTATAAACATCTTAAAGTAACCCGAAGAAAAAAGATGAAAGATGAAAAAAGTTTATTTGAATAAATATTCAATTTAAATATTTTAAATAATTTTAAAATTTATGAAATCAGGCAATAAAATTTTTAAAGAAACATTGATAATATTATTTGTCAGTCTTATGGTCGGGCTTGTTGCAAATAAAATAAGTTCGAAAGGAATTCCGTTATTGAGAGATGACAGTGACAGATTTGCGATCGATACAAATGTTATAAAACAGGGTGAAGGGAAACAGCCTGAAAAAGTTTTGACCAAAGAAGGTTTTGTAAAGCCAGTTAACATTACCGTTCAAGTTGCAAAAAATCTATTCGATGAAAATGCAATTTTTATTGACGGCAGAGAGCCGCACGAATTTGCCGAAGGACATATTAAAGGTGCTATAAATATTTCTTATAAGGAATTTATAAAAAAATCTCCTGAAGAGAGACAGAAAATGATGGGAGATCTTGACAAGGAAAAAACAATTGTTTCATATTGTGGCGGCGGAGACTGTGAGATCAGCATTGACAATGCATATGAAATGGCAAAGATCGGTTATAACGATATCAAGATATATCTCGGAGGTTATCTTGAGTGGAATGAACGTGGCTATCCTGTTAATAAATAAACTAAATTAATGAAAATACTTTCAAATAAATATTTTTTACTGGTTCTCAGAGTCATAGTCGGAGGCGTATTTATTTATGCATCTTTAGATAAGCTGATGAATCAGGAGGAGTTTTCAAGAGCTATTTACAATTACAAATTCCTGCCTGAAGTTTTTGTAAACATTTTTGCAATTGTAATGCCATATCTGGAATTATTCTGCGGCATATTGCTGATATTAGGCATTTTTAAAGGAGGCAGTTCTTTTATAATAACTGTTATGCTTTTAATGTTTATTATAGCATTATCTCAGGCATATTTTCGGGGACTTGATATAAGCTGCGGATGTTTCTCACTTGAAACTGTAAGTCAGAAAAGTGATATTTTGCAAAGAATTTTTGAAGATATATTGCTTATTTTATCTTCAATTATTATTTTTACACAGAGTTTAAAACCAGATATAACTAATAACAAAAATAATATTAACATTTCTAATAATAAGGAGAAAATAAATGAGTAAGTTAATTCAAACAAAAACAGCAAAAACAGTTTATTTCGTTTTTGGAATTTTTATTATTTCTGCAGTAATGTTCTTTTTAATGAACAATTCAAAGATCTCTGCTTCAGGAAGTACTTCAAAAATAGTATTTGAAAGCGAAGTTCATGACTTTGGAACAGTACCGCAAGGACCTCAGTTAGACTTTTCGTATAAGTTTACTAATAAAGGAAAAGGAAGTCTTGTAATTGAAAAAGTTCAGCCATCCTGCGGATGTACAGGTGCTACTACTGACGGAAAGAATGAATATTTAAAAGGAGAAAGCGGAGAAATAAAAATCACATTTAACACACAGGGAAGACAGGGAAGACAGGAAAAACAAATTATTGTTTTTACAAATGATCCTGAATCTCCTCAAAAGACTTTAAGACTTTCATGTGAAATAGATCCAAACATTCAGTAATCTCAAACGAATAATTTTTATATGCAGGGATTGTTTTACAGTTCCTGCATTTTTTTTATTAACTATATATAATTAAAATGAAATATTTAATTACCCTTTTCTTTACTGCCTCACTTTTTTTAAATGCTGTAGGCAATACAAAAAATTCAATTCAAAATGATCATTCAGAACTTTTTAAATTTAATTCTGCAAAAACCGGTAATCCGGATGCAGGTGTTAAAGACAAAGTAAGTGACGCAATAATTCTTAATGTAGATAAAGATATTTTAAATAATATTTTTTCGGAAAAAACTTACAAGCTTAATTTAAAGATCCCTGTTTCAGGATCAGATTTTGTAAATGCAGAGCTGGAAAGATTTGATGTACTTTCCGATGACGCAATCCTTATAAGTAAAGGTGCTTCAGGTGAAATTCCTTTTTCTTCAGAAGGTCTGATACTTTCTTATAAAGGGAAAGTTACAGGTGCTGATGAATCACTGATCTCAATTTCTATTTATGACGGAAAAATTATAGGACTCATGAAATCGAAAAATGAGACTTTTGTACTTGGTAATCTGACTGACAGAAATAACAGAGATACTGAAGATTATATATTGTATCGAGAAAGTAATTTAAAAAACCGTCACGGTGTCAAATGCGGATCTGACATTTTTGGAGTGCCTGACGAAATAATCAGCAGAATTCAAAATCTGAACGGACAACCTATTGACGCCGGTACTGCGACTTTACTTTCATCGAATATTGCAGTCGATGTAGATTTTTATACTTACGGCATTTACGGAAATTCTGTACCAAATGCATCTGCCTATGCACTTGCATTGATGTCGGCAGCTTCAGCAGTTTATGCCAAAGATATGAATATCAGACTTTATGTTAATTATTTAAGAGTCTGGACTGTGCAGGATCCATATACTTCTGATGACGGAGGTACTTTGCTGGATCAGTTTAGATTTGACTGGATAAATACACAGGGCAGTGTAACAAGAACTGTAGCTCATCTTATCAGCAGAAGAAACAGCATTAATGTCGGCGGGATTGCTTATGTGAATGTACTTTGTAATAATTCTTTCGGATACGGACTGAGTTCAGTGCAGGGAAATATCGGACAGCTTCCAAATTATTCTTATGACGTTGTAGTAGTTGCTCATGAACTTGGACATAATTTCGGTTCACCACACACACATTCCTGTTCATGGGTCGGCGGTCCGATTGATTCCTGTTATTTTACAGAAGGAGGATGTTACAATGGTCCGCTTATCCCGACTCAAAGTACAATAATGAGTTATTGTGATACAGAAGGCGGTACTGTTATAATGGATTTTGGAACACAGCCGGAAGCACTCATAAGAAATAATGCAGAAAATGCTGCAGGATGTTTTGGTACAGCACCACAGGTATATACTGCTTTTCCAAATGGAGGAGAGACTTTCAGGACGCTGACAAATACAAAAATATTCTGGGGGACATCTGTTGCCGGAAATGTTAACATTGAATTTACAACTGATAACGGCGGAAGCTGGATTTCAATAGCAAATAATGTCCCAGTTCAACAAAGAGAGTATGACTGGACAGTTCCGTACATTGGATATACTAATCAGGCAAAGGTGAGAATTTTAAATTCTGCAAATTTAAATGAAGGTGATACAAGCGATGCAGCTTTCAAAATTATTCTTACTTATAATTCAATGACGTCTCTAAATCCTCCGTCATTAGCGAGGATAGAAACGAATGCTCAGAACACAAATCTGAATAGATTTGACTGGACCAGTGCAGGTGCACATCCGTCATTCAGATATAAGGTAAAATTCAGAAAGTTAGGAGCCGGAGGAGTCGATTATATTTTTGATGCGGACAATAACGGAACTGATACTGTATTAAATATCAGAAATGGAGTTCTTGATTCTATAGCATTACTGATGGGGACGGTTGGAGATTCTGTCAGATGTTCATGGAGAGCATGGGCTTACAACGGATATGATTCAGCTCAAACATCCAACAGTGCGATCCTGACTTTAATAAGAACTACGGTTGGTATAAATCAGATATCTTCAGTCCTTCCTGAGAAATTTGATCTGGGAAATAATTATCCAAATCCATTCAATCCTGTTACAAAGATTAAATTTGATGTAGCCAGTGCTCAGCAGGTAAAAATAATTATTTATAATAATCTTGGAAAGAAAATATCTGAACTTGTAAATAACAAATTACAGCCTGGTGTGTATGAAGTGAATTTTAACGGAGCGGATATGTCCAGCGGAGTTTATTTTTATACAATGGAGACGAGTGATTTTGTGATGACAAAGAAAATGCTGCTGATAAAGTAGAGAGCAATTAAAAATCAGAAATTAGAAATTAAGAATTATTCTAAAACGCAATGTCCGGGTTAATCCGGACATTGCGTTTTTTAATTTGTATAAATTTAAACAGGGATTAAACCGTTTCAGGTGTTTCAATAAAGTTTCAAAGCAATTCATTTATATACTTATGAGTCTCTTATACTATTAGTTTAGTAAAAAAGTAGATTGCAGCTCAGGATCTTCAATGCAAAATAATATTATCATCGGTGGCATTTTTTATTTTTAAAAAACTTATCTGTAAAAATTAGTATAGAAAATACATATTGGATTTTATATACTGCTAAACTAATATTAAATCAGTACATCATTTAAAAGATCATGATCAATAAATATAAAAAGAAAGCTGCTGAACTTTTTAAAAATAAAGTGAAGCTTACTTTGAGAGATAATGGATATACACAAAACTTCCTTCCTTATGATAAAACAAAAAATGAATATGTTATAAAACATTCTAAAAACGAATATCCGGTGTGTGACATGGGACTTCCTATTCCTCCGGCTGAGCTTAGAATTGGTTATGAAACTGACAATGACTGGTACATAAAAAATTCAAGAAAAGATATTTCCACTATGATCAGCATACTTGAGAAATCTGATTTTAAAATCGAAGGGAATAAAAAAATTCTTGATTTTGGATGCAGCTCCGGAAGAATGATACGAAGTCTGAAGCCGTATGCAGAGACCTGCGAGATATGGGGAACAGACGTGAGTGCAGATCATATTTACTGGAACAATAAATATCTTAATCCGCCTTTCCATTTTGCTACTACTACTTTTAATCCCCATCTTCCATTTGAAGACAGATATTTTGATCTTATATATTCGGGATCGGTATTCACTCATATAGATAATCTGATCGAGAGCTGGCTTCTTGAACTTAAAAGAATTCTCTCTCCCGGGGGAAGATTATATATTACAATTCATGAAAATCATACACTTGAAATGATCACCGGTAATGAAGGCTTTCCTTTAAATAAATATTTCAGTTCACAGCCGTTATTTGAAGAAGCTAAAAATGATTACGACTTTTTTGTTTTTAACAGAGCAAAATCGCCTCAGGTATTTTTTGATTTAGAGTATTTCAAAAAAATGATCAATCCTGTTTTTGAAATTTTATCAGTAAATTATGAGTCTTACAGTTATCAGACAGGCGTACTGCTGAAAAGGAAAAGTTAAAAAATTCATTTCTTTTATTATCGGAATACAGAAATATGAAATAAAATATTACATATAGAAATAACTTTAGTCTATAAAATTATTTCCCTCAAAATCTTTAACATCTTTCGTATTTAAGAATACACATTAATTTCTTATCTTGATGACTCAGATTAAATTTTTTTAACAAATTAGAATTCCGAAAAATATAAGTTATAGAAATTTCCATTCTAAGTTTTTAGATTTAAAAACTTATTTGATATTATTATGCATTAATTTTAGTAAAAAATTTTATTGAATGACACTTTCTAATAAGAATAAAAGAAACATTAAATCCATTCTGATCTTTACAGTCATAATTGCTTTAGGCTCGGCTGTTAATGCTTTTATGGAGCATGGACTTGAAATATCCTGGATTATTTATGATGTTTTAATTGGGATTACATTTGGATTAATAATTGGAATAACGGAGATCTATTTTTTTGAAAGAAAGTTCAGGAGAGTAAATTTTACTGTTCTCTTATTAATCCGTACAGTTTTTTATGTCTTCGTAGCAGTATTAATAATAATTTTAATAGCAGCTTCTGACTTTGGTGAAAGTACTGATAAAATTCTGCATGATGCAATGCATGATAGAATTATCCGCGGAATTATGGAAAGTGAAGACTTCAATGAGATCATATTATACACAGTTGTTTTAAGTTTTATCATAAATTTTATCCGGCAGATAAATCATCTTTTAGGTCAGAGAGTGCTTCTGAATTATGCCGCAGGGAAATATCATTCACCTATAGAGGAAGATCTTATTGTTATGTTTCTTGATCTGAAATCCTCCACTACTATAGCTGAGAAATTAGGGCTGATAAAAAACCACAGATTCCTAGATGATTTTTTTTATGATCTCACTGATCCGATTCTTGAAAGTAAATGCAGAATTTATCAGTATGTCGGAGATGAAATAGTAATTGTCTGGAAAGTAAAGGATGGTGTAAAAAATCTAAACTGCGTTAATTTATTCTGGGACATTGAAGATGAGATAGAAAGTAAAAAAGATATTTATTTAGAAAAATATGGTGTGTATCCTGAATTCAAAGCAGGACTTCATTGCGGAAAAGTTATTACCGGTGAGATCGGATACATAAAAAAAGATATAGTTTATCACGGAGATACAATGAATACTGCTTCGCGTATTCAGTCTGAATGTAATACACACGGAAAGAAATTACTGATATCGGAAGAGCTTTTAAATAAACTAAAAATTAATTCGAAATATAAAGTAGTAGAAATAGGTTCGATACTTTTAAGAGGTAAAGAGGAAGAGATAGATATTTTTTCGATTGAAACAAATGAAAAGAGTTAATAGAATTTATATAATCTTATTTTGATTATTGAAGTACTGAATATTTTATATTTTAAAATTTAATGTTTCTTAATTATAACGTTTTCTTTTTTTAAAATTCTTATCAGAGAATCAAATAGTTTTAACAAAAAAAACTAAGTATGATCATAAAAGAAATTTTTATATTATTAATATTTTTTTCATTGGCAGTTTCAAACATCTTTTCTCAGGATCTGGTACCATTCTCAGATCAAAATTCTTTTATTGATAATTTAAAAGTTACAGATAATAATCCCTTTAACTCAGATAATTCTGTGATTACAGTTTTAAATCATGATGGTACACATTCAAGACATAGTGCTCCTCAATCATTATTCAGATATGCAAGATGTTATTTTCTGATACTTGCCTCAGAAATGCAGGCATCAGGATTTCCGTCAAATGTAAATATTACTTCACTCGGATATAATTATAAATACGGAACTGACCTTGCTGCCAAAGGTTTTCTAAAAGTTTATTTTCAAAACACTTCTGACATTACAAACAATAAATCTCTCAACTGGAATTCTGCAGTGCAGGGCATGTCTTTAGTTCATGCAGATACACTTCAGTTTCAGACACCGCCCGGAATATTTGATATTCATCTGGATTCTTCTGAAAACTTCATTTATACAGGTGGCGGGATCTATGTTGCATTCGAATATTCAAATCCAGGCGGTCCGCTTGCTGTAGTTTCAAATGTGGTATGGGCAAATGTTATTCAGCCAAATCCTATTTTAAAATCTTCACAATCAGATGACAGTCTCAGAGTGATTGCTACCGGCACTTCTAATCTACGTCCTGAGACAAGATTCGGATGTAGTCTTAGTGACATAGTCAGAACAGGTCCTGTATATTCAATGGGAATGACAGGAATTTCATTAGGAAGTGATTCTAATTTTATTAAGACTGTGATAAATCATGTGCGATCTGAAGAAGATACAATTTTAGTAACAACATCTGTTAAAAGAATTTCCGATGGTTTTGTAAAACATTTATTTATTGATACTGTCCAAAGTGAAAACATAGAAAGTATTATCATCACTAATAAATATTTACTTGAATCTGAAACAGGAAGTGATTCGATTTTGGTAAATGCTTTTTGTTCTAACGAAGAAATCACAGGAAATAACAATTCTTTTTATATTAATAAGATCACCCCGCATTCATGGAATCATTATATAACATCAATGCCTCCGGCTGGAGGAGTTGGATTAAGTGTAGGTACAGGGGATTATGTTGCAAGATTTCATACTCCTTCTGAAATAAAAATATGTGCTGCAGACCTGTCATTTTTTGCTCTGACAGGTTTTGGTTATAGTCCTTATAAAGTAATATTTTATGCAGCTGACGGGCCGGGCGGTTTACCCGGAACGCTGTTGCATAAATCACCGCTGCGGATTTCACCTGCAGGATCAACAGGAAATATTAAAAGGTCAACTTATATTTTGGATTCTGCTTTGACAATAGGTGAAGGTTATTATTATGCAGGATACTCACAAACAGATGCGCGAAATTTAAGAGTAAGCTATCAGACCGAAGATCCAATTCGAACAGGAGAATTTTTTTATAAACAACCTGCCGGAGGAGGCAGCTGGATAGAATTTGGAGATATATCACCTTACAGGTTTGATATAGCTCCACGGACATTTCTTTCTCTCTCATTGAATTTATTTTTGGAAGGATTTTATAATGGTGATGAAATGATCCCTGATACCATAAAAATTATTGTAAGAAATCAGACAATTCCCTACAGTTCTGTTGATTCATCTCAGGCAGTTATAGATTCTGCAGGTCATGGTCTGTTTAATTTTATAAATGTAAATTTAGATTCATGTTACTATTTTGATGTTCGTCACAGAAATCATATCAGAACCTTTAGTCACAGTACATGTGAAAATTTTAATTCGGCAATCTCAGTATATGATTTTACAACTACTATTGATAAGGCTTTCGGAAATAATATGAAATTTATTACTGGTATAAATACATCAGGTTCATTTGCTATTTATGGAGGCGATGTAAATCAAGACGGTCTTGTAGATCTTGCGGATGTAAGTATGATCGATAATGATGTAATAAATTTTGAGACTGGGTATCTTTCCACTGATGCAAATGGTGATAGTCTTGTAGATCTTGCTGATTTATTGATGGCTGATAACAATGGATTTAATTTTGTGACGAAAATCACACCTTGAGCTAATGTTCAATGTTTAATTTTAAATGTTCAATTTTTAATGATAAAACTAAAATTTTGTTTGAATTGAGAAAATCATTTTTAATTCCCAATGAAAAAATCTGGTTCACTTTTTCTTAAACCAATTTATCTGTTTTTATATATTTTTATTCTTTCAAATTCTTTCGTGTTTGCTCAGACTGATAATGTAAAATTAAATATCAAATCAGAATCAAATTACCAAAATCCTTTTATACAGCAGACTTCAGGAAGTGGACTGACAGTATTTGCATTACTGTTTCCTTTGAATCCAATTCTTATGATTGAAAATGATAAATTTTATGTAGGGATTACAAAGGAATTTTCTTTTGGTAAATTTCCATTCGGAAGAGCTGCGGTAGAATATTCTTTGATATTCAGAGAGACTCATGTCAATCAATTGAGATTTTCATATAATTTTGATATACCATTAGTGTCAGGAGACTTTGCGGTAATAATGTTTTCTGCAGGCGGCGGATACTTTACAGATTTTGATAAGAAAGGATATTTTCCGCAGACGTCCGTAGCTTTACTGCTACCAGCTTCGGAGACATTTACAGCAAATGTTTATTTTAAAACAAGGTACACTATAATGGATGATAAATCAGAATCAAATATTTTTGATATAACTTTTGGTTTAAGTGCAGCAATTTATTTTTAGTTTGAAAAGCGAACAAAATAAAAATATTAATTATAAAAGATACGAAAGACAGACGATTCTAAAAGAGATAGGTGAATCAGGTCAAAAAGAATTAATGAAAGCATCTGTTTTAGTGATCGGTGCCGGGGGAATAGGGTGTCCGCTTCTTTCATATCTCTCTGCTACAGGTATCGGTAAAATTGGAATTGCAGATTATGATAAAGTAGAATTATCAAATTTACACAGACAGGTCTTATACAATGAAGATCAGACAGGCAGATCAAAAGCATTGTCAGCAGCAGATAATCTTTTGAAAATGAATTCAGAAACTGAATTAAAAGTTTTTGAAACTTTCATAGGTAAGTCAAATGGTGCTGATATAATTAAAGAATTTGATATCATCGCTGATGCTACTGATAATTTTAAATCCCGTTACATAATTAATGATCTTTGCGTGATAAATAATAAACCATTTGTATGGGGTGCTGTAAATAAATTCGAATTACAGGTTGCAGTTTTTAATTATAATGGAGGAGCTACTTTCAGATGTGCTTATCCGGAAAATTTCTCAGCAGTAAATATTCAGAATTGTGAAGAGCAGGGTGTGATCGGTCCTGTGCCCGGATTGACCGGAATGCTTATGGCAGGAGAAATTATAAAAATATTAACAGGCAGTGGTGAAATATTAAATGATCAGATTTTGATTGGAAATATTTTGAAATCAGATTTTAGAAAGATTAAACTAATAAGAGATCCGGAGCAGATTGAAAAAGCATTTGAAGGAATCAGAAAAATGGATAAATGAAATTATTAAATTCGGCAACACCACCCTTCGCTTCCCCTTTTTTAAAGGGGAATTACTTTTGAATTATACTGAAACGTGCTTCTTGAAATTTAGACTTCGGTTCTGAAAAATTCAGCAAAAATATTCATACCATTTTGAGGTTAATCTAAGTTGTAACAGACTAATTCTTAATTCCTAATTTTTAATTCTTAATTTTTTATAACTCCTTCTATTAATCCAAACGGTTCATCAGTCGGAATAAATATCTCATTATTATTTTCAATACCAAACCTATCAAGATCAAACTTCAGGTAATGTTTATTTGGCATAGATAAAAATATTTGTTTTATTGCCGGGCATTGTTCAACAACTTTTTTACCGCATTCATAAAGAGTGTGCTGTACAGAAAGACTGTCGTGATCTGCAAAAGTATTAATTATAATCCTTCTTACTTCATTAAAGATTTTTATATAATCATTTTCAGAATTTTTAAATTTCCATTCAGCTTTTATACTTGTCGAAAAAACTCTGTCATCTGTCTCAGGAAGTGTAGTGTATTTATCCTTTATATAACCTTCAAAACCTGAGCAGGTAGTTTTGAGAACTAACAAATCTTTTAAACCAGATCTGATACTGAATTTATCATTGCCAACTTTTACTTTACATGTCCTGACTTCAAGACCTGGACAGATGAAGGAGTGATCGTGAAACGCAGAATTTATTTCATCGTCAGAAGAAACATTTATTCTTTTCCAGATCTTCTCTTCGGCATTTATTTTTACTTCTGAAATCTGTTCATTATTATTATAAAAATATTGAGCTGCATAAATAATAAATTCCTCAACAGAATTAATATCATTTTCTTTTGCAAGTATATATAATGTATTCTTGATTGTATCTGTAGGAAGGACATTGCTGTTGTCTCCATTCAAATGAACATTGTCAAAGTCACCTTTGAACTGTACATTTATCTTCATTTCAACAATATTGTGAATGCTGTTATCACGTTTAACTTTTAAGATCCTGACATTGGATTTTCCGTAGTTGTTACTTTTTAATTTTGATGACATAATAATTTAAATTTTAAATAATATAACAGTTAGAATTTTTTTAATATAGAGTGAAAATTTTTTTGCTTTAAGCTTACAAAATAAATTTATTAAATTATTTTATGGAGTTATATAAATAAAGCCTTTTGTCTATTTCAATTGTAAATAATTACTAAATTTACTTATACCTTCTTCTAATATTAGATTGCTGCATTCGTGTGAATGACAATTTTTGCAGCATTCGGGAAAGTAAGAATCTGTAAAAAAAAAATTCTAATTATTTTTCTTTGTAAGTAATATAGCACTATAATTTGTATTCACGGATTTCTGAGAAATTTACAATTTAATAAATGTCTTTGAGTCTTTGAGACTTTGAGTCAGTATAAAGTACATTCAGATGAAATTTTCAATTGGTTTGTTATTCAAATTATTTGAAATTATTTTTACCGAATGAAAATTGGCATAAGAAGTAAAAATGTTCTCATCGGAAATGAGGTGAAGGATGCGTGTGTAATTATTGAGAATGAAAAAATTTCTGATTTGTTTTATCCGGATTCTATAAATGATTCTGAGCCGGAAAATTCTTTTGAAATAATTGATTATGGAGACTTGGTAATAATGCCGTCACTGATAGATACTCACGTGCATATAAATGAACCCGGTCGGGAAGAGTGGGAAGGATTTGAAACTGTTACAAAAGCTGCTGCTGCAGGCGGAATTACAATGCTCGTCGATATGCCGCTGAACAGTGAACCGGTGACAACTGACAGAAAATCTCTTGATCAGAAAATTAATTCTGCAACAGGAAAACTTTATATTGATGTCGGATTTTATGGCGGTGCTGTCCCTGAAAATGTGAGTGAACTTAGTTTACTTTACAGATGTGGTGTCTTGGGATTTAAATCTTTTATGATAGATTCAGGTCTGGAAGAATTCAGACATGTAACAGAAAATGATCTTGAAAATATTCTCAAAGAATTAGATCCAGCAAAAGATGTCCCGCTGTTGGTACATGCAGAGACAAACTGCGGATTTGATGAGAAAAAATATTTAAGTGATCATTCATACTCATCATTTTTAAATACTCGTCCCAGAGAATGGGAAAATAAGGCAATTGAAATACTTATAAGACTTTCAAAAAAATATGACAGATATATTCACATTGTTCATCTTTCATCATCAGATGCATTAGATATGATAAGACAAGCGAAGTCAGACGGAATAAAAATAACAGTTGAGACCTGTCCTCATTATCTGTATTTTAATTCTGAAAATATTCAGGACAATGATACAAGATTCAAATGTACACCTCCGATTCGTGAAAATGAAAACAGAGAAAAACTCTGGGAAGCTGTTGAAGACGGAACGATTGACTTGATAGTGAGTGATCATTC
>DAORRV010000014.1:37684-51032 GCA_035443185.1 Ignavibacteria bacterium
AAACTTTATCATAAAAATAAACTGACTCCTTATGACGGAGAAGAATTACAGGGTGAAGTTATTGCAACATATTTAAGAGGAAATAAAATTTATGATAATGGAAATATAAGTGATCATCCAAAAGGAAGAGTAATTTTTAGAAAAGCTACATAATACAATTTTAATAAATTTATGAACGACATAAGATCAGCAGGCTTCACAGGATTGGTTGACCTGGCTTCAGAAAAGCTCGGCGGTAAAGCAATAGATGCCAGTGATGAATTTTTCGCACCAAAGGAAAATCTTTTAAAATCTTCGAAGCCAATTTTTATACCGGATAAATATACTGTGAACGGAAAATGGATGGACGGCTGGGAGTCAAGGAGAAAGCGGGTTGCCGGTCATGACTGGTGTATTATAAAGCTTGGTGTGCAGGGAATAATCCGCGGGCTGGATATTGACACAGATCACTTTCTTGGAAATCATCCGCCGTATGCTTCAGTAGATGCATGTCTCTCAAATAATAAAATTGTAAAAGAAAATGAGTGGAAGGAAATTCTTGCTAAAACGCCGCTTGAACCCGGAAGTCAGAATTTATTGCATGTGTCGGATGATAATATTTATAATATGGTGAGATTAAATATTTTTCCTGACGGTGGAGTGGCGAGATTCAGAGTGTATGGGAATGTGAAGCCAAACTGGGGATTAAAAAAATACAAAGATCTGATCGACCTTGCCGCATTGGTGAACGGCGGAAGAGTACTTGTATGCAATGATATGTTCTTCGGATCAAAGGATAATTTAATATCACCCGGAAAAAGTAAAGTAATGGGAGACGGCTGGGAAACGAAGCGAAAGAGAATTCCTGGATATGACTGGACGATCCTGAAATTAGCCGCTTCGGGTAAGATCAAAAAGATCATAGTGGATACAAATTTATTTAAAGGAAATTATCCTGATCAATGTTCAATAGAAGGATGTTTTAATACTGAAATTTCGGATCATGAAATTACTGATCCTACAGTTACTTGGAAAGAGCTGCTAAAGAAAACTTCACTCAAGGGACATATAGAAAATTTATTTGAAAATGAACTGACAGACATAGGAAGCATTACTCATGTCAGATTAAATATTTTTCCGGATGGGGGAGTCAGCAGATTGAGATTGTTTGGGACGCCTGATTAAATTTTAAATATTTAAAAATGGAAAAAGAAGAATTAAAAAAATGCTGCGGATCGGAAAAGTGGGTGGAGGGAATGCTGATTGAAAAACAGGTCATTTCGGTTGATGAAATTTTAACAAAAGCAGAAGAAATATGGAATTCATTAAGTCCGGAAGACAGGCTTGAGGCATTTGATTATCATCCGAAAATAGGTGACATGAATTCTCTCAGAGAAAAGTATTCACATTCAAAAGATCTATCTGAATCTGAACAGTCTGGTGCGGCTGATGCAACAGATGACATATTAAAACAGCTGGCTGAGATGAATGAAGATTATGAAAAGAAATTCGGATTTATTTTCATTGTATTTGCAACTGGGAAGAGTGTAGGAGAAATGCTTTCAATTTTAAAAAGCAGAATAAGTAATAATGCAGAAACAGAAATGAAAAACGCATCCGAGGAACAGCTAAAGATCACAAAATTAAGATTAAAAAATTATTATGAGTCAGATCACAACACACGTACTTGATACATCTTTAGGAAGACCCGGGAAAAATATAAAGGTCGAACTATTTCAAAAAAATGAAAATGAATGGAAGTTAACAGCTGAAGGAATAACAAATGATGACGGAAGATGTACGGATCTTTTAGAAAAGTCAAATGTACCTGAATATGGGATTTATAAGATTAAATTTTATTCAGGAGATTATTTTAATTCATCAGATACAAAAACATTCTATCCATATATTGAGATCACATTTCAGATTTCTGATGATGAACATTATCATGTGCCGTTGCTGCTGAATCCGTTTGGGTATTCAACTTATCGGGGGAGTTAAGAAGTGGCATACGGTGTTAATTTACCGGATGTAAGTTTGAAACGGAGTTTCAATTCCAAGTTCGTATCCAAACAGGAGTTTGGACACGAGCGGTTTCCGTCAACCGTAGAAGCACTATCAGGTTTGTCAAAAAGTATATTTTTGCTTAACGCAATTAATGTTGAATCCATTTGGATATTCGACTTACCGTGATATTTAAGAATAAATTAAAAAATCTACTTCATAAAAAGTTTATTTGTGCAGCACATATAACTGTTCAAAGACGTTTTGGAACATTGATCAGATCAAACTTTAAATTAAAAAAAGTTTTATCAGGACATATATTTTAGTCATTCGTAAAACAATTCCCCGGTTTATTTTTTGAAGAGATTATCAGATCAAAGTCTTCTTTTGAAAGTACTTGAGGTGAATAATTGATATCCTCTCTTTTAAGATTTCTGACAAATGCTCTCAGGTGATTTTGAGATGCATTATCCAGACATTCGTATAACGCCTTTATATTGGCATTGTTAGTTTTTGAAAAATTATCCCTCAGGTCTTTAATGTCATTCTCTTCTATCATGGCTCCAGCTCTGAATGCATCACTCAGAGAATAGCTCCCTGTAAGAATAAAATCATTGTAAAGATTCTGCAGAGACTTATTCGTAAATTCACCCGGATTTTTATAATATTGATCTGTATTTATATCTATTACTTTTAACAGATCTAGTATGTGCTCCTGGTGAACTTTCTCTGCCTTCATTATATTTTCAAAAACTTTGTGATTATATTTTTTGTACATCTCGCTGTAAATATCATAGGCAAGTTTTTCTTCTTCAAGTAAATAAAACAATCCGATCTTATCATCATCGGATATCTGTGAGAAAATAGTTTTTGGAACTGTCATGATAAGTAAAGCTAAGACGAGTGAAATTATTATGGTTTTCATTTTAAATTACCTCCCGGTTTTATGCTGTTTTTATTTATAATAATTTCACTAAAAAATTATTCAGATGGTATGATGTGTGTCATTATTTCTAAAAGAAAGAGATGAGATGAAAGGAGGAATAGTTAAACTATTTTGAGAATTAGCTGAAAAATTATTTGATCAGAACCATTCTCTTAGTGTCAGTAAATCCCTGCGTATTGAGTCTGTAAAAATATACACCGCTGGAAAGGCTGAGACCTTTTCCCTGCGGATTGAATGTAACTGAATATTTTCCCGCTGCTCTGAATTCCTGTAACAAAGTAAATATTTCCCTGCCTGTAATATCATAAATTTTTATTGAGACATTTCCTGAGACAGGTAATTCGAAATTTATCTTTGTCTCGGGATTGAACGGGTTTGGAAAATTCTGATCGAGACTAAATCTGTTTGGAATATTTTCCGAGAAATTATTTACAGAGACAATATCCTGAAGCGGATAGGAAAATCTGTTCCACTCTGAATTATTCTGCGGTACAAAACCCGAACTGGTCTGCGGGGCGGTAGTAAGCTGTAATCCCCCTTTACGGAAAATTTCTGTCGGGAATGTCAGACCGCCGTCTGTAGAAATTTTTACGATAAGACTATCGATATTAAAATTATTATACTGGGCATAAGCATAATCAAACTCAACAGAGTCGTCCTGCACAAGCATTTCATAAACTTTTGAGTACATCGAATCTTTCTGACCAATGATATTATAATTAAAAAAATTCATGTAAACAGACTGTACTCCACCGATGGTCGGACCGTTGGCACCTGAAAATTGTTTGAAAGTTATAAATCCGTCACGGTTAAAAACTTTCCATCCAAGAGGAGGAAAGGCAGCTTCGAATAATTCAATATTTAAATCAGAAAAAACAGAATCAAATCCTGTGACAGGTGGATAGTAATTTTGCATTTCAGTACCAATTTGAAAAAGATCACTTTTGTTTGAGACAGCTAACACAGGTTCAGGTCTTTTTTTATTGATTACTATTTCACGGCTTTTGGCTGAATTTAAAATTTCCCTGTCTAAATTATCCTGTATGAATACTGTTGTATAAAGAACAGAATCGATCCATTCAGGATTTTTAAAATAAGTATATGTGAACTGTTGACTTCCCGGATTCAGCAGTATCGAAATTCCATTTGTGTCGGGATACATTTCTCTGAAAATATCATAGAACTGATTTTCACCGTTGGCAGCAGTAATATCAGTCCGGTATCTTTCTATCGCATTTATCCTGAGTCTGTAATCTCCTTTTGGAACAGGTGATAACACATTTAAATCTATTATGCAATGTACTGAGTCACCAATGATCTGATCAGAAACTGTAAGTGATACCGGTGTACCGGTATTATATCTGGTATTATAAGGAGTATAAAGATTTATACTGTCACCGTATGGAATTGCAGTTATCAAAACTCCATCGACAAAAGTAGTCGGTACGCCAACTAAATAATAATAATTTTTTCTTGCGTCATTCTGAACCGGATTGAATGTATAAAATGTATCATTGCCGAGTATGCCGGTATGATAAACGATCGAATTTACGGTCTGAATATTTGTGTTTGTAAATGAATTCAGAAAAGTATTATTGTTTGCACAGGCGGGACTGGAGTTTGAAGAAAATTCTTCATACAAAACATTCCTTCTGTATCCGGGCAGAGAAATGGCACTTTGATTTAATGTATCATTAGTATTATTAGAATCTAAACTATCAGTGACAAATGCCTTTATATAATAACGGGTTCCGATAGTATATTCAAATTCAGGGAATGTCACAAATGCGGTCTGTCCCGGAGCTAATCCACGTACCAAAGTATCTCTGAGATAATTTCCCGGATCAATTTTCATATGAACTGTAATCGAATCCGATGAATTACTTAATCCGATATTTGCCACAGAGAGAATGGGCGCTACAGTATCCGTTCCTGAAGTATATATAGAATAAACTGAATCAATGGGGAAATTTATTATTGAAGTAACTGCAACATCATTAGATATTCTTTCACCGGTGAGTACATTGTCTATATAAAGATTATTTCCATAACCATTATAAGTAATGAACTGCAATGCAATATCCCTTGAGCTGGAAGTATTCTGAACTGTATTATGCAGCCTGCTGCTAAATGAATAAGCAACGAAAGCAGAAATAAGAATAAATAATAATGATAATTTTTTAAAAGACAAATTAAATTATATATTAATGAATCAGGCGATCTTAGTAATCTCTGTTTTTTTGAAATAGAATTTATAGAAAGAAAATTCCAGTATCGTAACAAGTATAAGAGTAATAGTATCTTTGGGAGTAAGAGTAATGACATTTGCCTGCTGAGCATAAAAGCCGGATATTTTTAAAAAGAAAAGTAAAACTGAATTAACAGGTAAGAGCATATTGTAACCTGTATCAGAAATAAATAACCCGACAATAAGTTCGCAAACAGTAAGTGAAACAGCAAACAAAGTTATGATAAATCCGAGATTCAGAAAAGCCTGAAGGAGTCCGTCATTCTGATAAGATTTTGAAAAAGCATAGACTGCAAAAATGACGTGTATAAAATAAATTACTGCAATGATCATAAATTAAAATGCTTCTTTAGAAAACAGAACTTCTTTTATGGTTTTAAAAATAATCTTAATATCGAAAGCTATAGACCAATTTTCAATGTAATAAATATCATAATCTATTCTTGTCTGCATGGAAGAATCAGTGCCTCTGAGTCCGCTGACCTGTGCCCAACCTGTCATTCCGCCTTTGACCCTGTGTCTTTCGAGATATCTTCTGATAGAATGTTTCATAGAGTTTATAAAAAATTCTCTTTCCGGTCTCGGACCTACAATGCTCATATTTCCGATCAGTACATTATAAAACTGGGGAAGTTCATCGAGACTGTATTTCCTTAATATCTTTCCAATCGGAGTATATCTGTCGTCATCTCTGGTTGTCATCTGCGGTCCTTTTTTCTCAGCATCGATCTTCATTGACCTGAATTTCAGCATTATGAATTTCTGTTCGTCAAGTCCGACTCTTTCCTGATTATAAAAAAGGGGACCTTTGGATGTAAGTTTTACTAAAATAGATAATACTATCATTAAAGGTGAAAGGAATAATAATGCAAGAAAAGATACTACAATATCAAAAGTCCGTTTAGTAAATCTGTTCCACACATTCATTGGCAGAGATTTCAGCTTCATGAACGGGATGCCGTCAACTTCTTCGATCCGTAGTCTGCTTGTCATAATGTCAATAAAATCGGGTGCATACATGAATTCAATATTTTTTCCTTCGCATATTTTAAAAAGATTATAAAGTATGTCATGTTCGGAAGAAGGAATGGAGATGAATATTTTATCGAGATTTAATTCCTGTAACATATCAGGTATCAAAATATAATCACCATGATACTTCTTACCTTCCATTTCACCTGTTGAATTTTCACCATAAGAAAAATATCCGGTAATATGATAACCGGTGAATTTATCTCTTGAAAAATTCTCATAAATATTTTTTGCCATTAAATTTGTTCCGAGTATTGCCACATTATTTACACCTTTATCATTATTATATAAATTCTTTTCGATCTTCAGCAAGAAATATCTTCCGACAGTTACAATGAAAATGGAAAATAGCCAGATGAGAAAAAATACAAGTCTTGAATAAGGGAAATCTCCTTTGAGAATGAAAACAAGTCCCATCGCAATAAGGACGCCTATGGAGATACATTTAATGATTACAAAAAATTCGTCGAAAATAAAAACGTTTCTTTTGAGACGATACATTTTTCTGGTCTGAAAAATGATAAGCCAGATGGGAATTACTATTAAGGAGAATTCAATATAGCCACTGATGTCAGGGATGCCTTTTGTTACCGGAATAATTTTTGTCAGCGGACTATAAAACCTTATCCAGTAAGAGATTAGAAATGCACCAAATATTGAAACAGCATCTGACAATACTGTCAGTAAAGGGATTATTACTTCTATTTTAGTTGATCTGCTTTTCAAATTAAATTCAGAGACTGTGGATATTGATTTTTATGAGATACAAAATAATTTATTTCACTTTAATAGGAAACGTAATTATTCTATCAAAACATAAAAATGTTCTCATCCGTCCAAAACATTTCATTACAATATTCAATATTCATTATTCCCTGCTGTTTTCGAAGTTTTTTTCAGGCAACATCAGTAAGATAAACTGAGTCCTTATAATTTTTAAGAAATGTCTTTTTAATTACACTGTGAACATTTTTTCTAAGCTGAGGATCTTCATCAATAATTTTAAAAGCAATGTCTCTTGCAATAAGGAGAACGTCTTTATCTTTTTTGAGATCGGTACAGGAAAAATTCAGCATGCCTGACTGTCTGATACCAAAAAATTCGCCCGGTCCTCTTATATCCATATCAGCTTCAGCAATTTTAAATCCGTCTGTTGATTTGCATAAAATATTTAACCGCTTTGCTGAATCTTCTGAAAGATCCTTTGCGATCAGAATACAATAAGACTGATCTGCACCTCTGCCGACTCTGCCGCGAAGCTGATGAAGCTGCGAAAGTCCGTATCTCTGTGCTTCTTCTATTATCATTACAGTTGCATTTGGAATGTCAATGCCGACTTCGATCACAGTTGTAGCTACAAGGATATTCATCTTACTGTCACGGAAGTTTTCAATCTCCTCATCTTTTTCATACCAAAGCATTCTCCCGTGTACCATACCGACTTTCATATCAGGAAAAATATCATTTTTTAAAATGAGATAATTTTCTTCTGCAGATTTCAGATCGAGTTTTTCTGATTCATCTATAATAGGAAATATGATGTACACCTGTCTTCCCTTTTTGATTTCTTCTCTGACAAATTTGTAAATTGCAGGCTTGTCTGATTCGGATCTTAAAGCTGTCTTGACGGGGATCCTGTTCTTCGGAAGTTCGTCGATCACAGATACATCGAGATCACCATAATATGTCATGGAAAGCGTCCTCGGAATAGGTGTGGCAGTCATTACCAGTACATCAGGATTGAAACCCTTTTCTTTCAGCTTCGCTCTTTGCATCACTCCAAATTTATGCTGCTCATCGATCACAACAAATCCGATATTTTTATATTCAACAGTTTCCTGTATCAGCGCATGTGTTCCGATTATAAGATTGGTCTTTCCTGAACTAATGCCTTCGAGAATTTCCGCACGCAGCTTTTTCTTTTGTCCACCGACAAGTAAGCAGATATTTATATCAAGCGGTTTTAGTAATTCAGAAATGGTTTTATAATGCTGCTCAGCTAAAAGCTCAGTGGGGCACATGAATGCTGCCTGGTATCCGTTTTCGATTGCGATCAAAATAGAATAAACTGCGACAATTGTTTTTCCGCTTCCGACATCACCTTGCAGCAGACGGTTCATACACTTATCGGAATTCATATCGAGATAGATCTCATTCATCACTTTTTTCTGTGCATTTGTGAGCTCGAATTTCAATACGGATTTAAATTTATCTGTAATGGCATGAATGTCGTTATTAAATTTAATTCCCTTCTTTTCATTTTCGAGCGACTTCTTTTTTAATGCAAGAATAAGTTCGAGATAAAATAATTCTTCAAATGAAAGACGCTTGCGTGAAAACTCAATGTCGGAAAATTCTACAGGAAAATTTATTCTTAAGACTGCTTCTTTTTTGCCGGAAAGTTTGTAACGGCTGACAATGTCTTCAGGCAGTGTCTCCTCTATATAGTCGGGATTTGATTTGAGCATAGTGTTGAATGCATTGAATACTATTTTAGAAAGCAGCAGCGGTTTTATCCATGTCTTTTTTAAAATGCCTGAAAGTTCATAAACCGGAATCAGACTGAATTTCGTAAAATCCAGATCTATCGGATCTACGGTATTAATTTTAAGATGATCTCTGTAAGAAATTTTCGGAACAGAAGCAAAATTATCCTTTTCGATCTTTACCCAAAATATGAAATCGTCATTCAAGCGGAACTGTCTTGAGCGGAATTCACTTGCTCCAAAGATTGGAATTGCTGCTGTTCCTGTATTATCTCTTAATACAACTCTGTATGGGTGATTGCTTTTTCTGGGATGTTCAAGATCAATGACCTTTCCGGAAATGATAACATTTTCATTTATGTTGGATGGAATTTCTCTGATGTTGATTTTTTTTAGATACGTTCTGGGAATGAAATTCAGAAAGTCATCCAGCGTTTCAATACCTATTTTTGAGAATGCTTCAGCTCTTTTTTCACCGACACCTTTTAAAAATTTTATGTCCATTTAAAATAATTTCAAATTATTTCAGCAATATGAAATCTCCATACTGTCATTGCAAATTTATTAATTTTATCTTTTGAGAGTAATGTAATTAAAATTCAGAAATTTTTTTAAATTTTTTTATTGTATACAATGATAAATTAATTCTTTTCTTTTTAAATCATTTTTAAAAAAATACATAAGACTCTTTTATGAAATTTTGCTCATTGAAAAGTATTTAAAAATTTTAGAATGTCAGTGCAAAGCTTTAGCTGTAAAGGATTAGAGGGAATGTAAAAAAAAAGATTTTTTAAGTCTGAAAAAATTGTCATATGAATATGGTTCTAAAAAATATTAAAAAAAAGAAATTTGCAAAAAAATAAACGTATACAATTTTTTCTCCAAAAACTTTTCCCAAAATGAATTTAGTGTTGTAATAAAAAAAATATATTATTAACTTTGAAAAATTAAAAATCAATTAATAAGAAAATCAATATGGAAAGAGGTACTTTTTTTTATTTTATCTGCCGGTTATTTCCGGGATGATCTAAAATAATATTTCCGGATTTATTAACCCAAATAAAATACAATCCAATTTTCAAACTTCACAAACAGGTTAATATTTATTTAAAAAAATAAAACCGGTTATAATTTTTCCATTTAAAGGAAGACCTTCATTCATCTTTCAAAACTTCAGAATCCAGGTCTTCAAAAATTCAAAACAATTACAAAGTCAGACTTTCAATATTTTGTATATGTCTGATAAATTTTTGTTCTAAATACGAAAATAAAATATTTCAAAATTAATTATTTTGAAAATACGAAGATCATTTCAAACCCCCAAAATTTCTGAGATCTGGTCTTCACAATAAATTACAATTTAATGGCGCAGCCTTTTTAGCATTTTTAAAAAGTCTGATTAATTCTTGTTTTTATTTTTTAAAAAATAGAAATAAGTTTGCAAAATAATTTTATCCAAATTAAAGGAAGACCTATGTTCAATTCCTAAAATTCAGAACGCGGGTCTTCAAAAATATTTTTTATTAATCAAAAATAATTACCACATGAAAAAATCCACTTACTTTTTTGAGTTACTGGTTATTTTTATTTTTTGTTTAAGTTCAGGAAATTTATTCTCACAGGAAGAAAACATTCTTCCCCGTGAATTCAAAGCAGATGAACAAAGAATGAAAAGCAATTCCGGTACACCATCTGTTCCAACAATTCAAAGTAACTCACCAACAATCATCATCAATGTCCCTGCAAATTATTCTACCATACAGGCTGCAATCAATGCAGCAAACAATGGTGATATAATTACAGTGGATGCGGGTATTTACAGAGAGGATATTACTCTTAACAAGTATTTACAGATCCGCGGGGCAAATTACACAATTAATCCAAATACAGGGATAAGAATAACTGAGACTATAATTCAGCCGGGTACTTCTGATCCTGATAACAATACATTTTTTTATATTACACCATCAGGAAGCGGATCTACAATAGACGGATTTACTTTTGACGGAGACAATAATCTTATTGTGAGTGCTGTAAATATAAACGGCGCAAACATTGATGCAGCCGAGGCGATAGGTGCATATGACGGACTGTCAAATACAACCATAAGTAATAACATTATAAAGAATCTGAATTATGGTGGAATTGATCTTTATAATTATTATAACGGCGGTGCGGCTACTTATGATAATGTAGTCACAAACAATAAATTTGATAACATAATACCAAATGTATTTGGTACGGCAGTAATAATTTATAATAATTGTTATACTTCAGTTACAAATAATGTAATGACACGGGTAAGGGTCGGAGTACAGACAGGGAATTATAATCAGCCTGACCTTGGGTCAAACCATTCGATCAGCAATAATACAATCGAGTCTTCAAGAAATGCAATTTTTCATAACCTTGTGTATTCAAATGCTTCTACCTTTATTATAGATAACAATATTATGACCACTCTTGCAGGGTCAACAGATAATATTGGAATTCGTTTTTCTTCTATTCAAAGTGCTGTTGCCGTGAGTATGAATAATAACAGTGTGGCAGATGCATGGACGGGATATATGTTATGGAATTGTCCGACTTCATCTACAATAACTGTGACGGGCAGCTCAGCATCAAATTGTAATATCGGAGTCTTTGCAAATAACTATGACGGATATTCATCCAATGCAGCAACAAGTATCTATGCAATGACAGGTATGACTCTTACAAATTGTGATACTTCAATATGGATTCGTGATAATCAACTGAATTCAAACAGTGCTACAGTATTGCTAAATATTAGTAATGTTACCAATTTAGTAAACGGAAACGGTATTGGATTATTGATAGAAGGAGGTGATGCATCAGTTGCATTTAATGGCGCAGTGCCTGTTAATTTTAACTCTACACTTAATACATATATCAGATTAGCAACCAACGGAATAAATTTACCGACAGGAACTATAGATGCTCAAAGCGTTCTCTTCGATGGCGTCACCGGACCGGCTTCGACCAACACACAATTATTTGCGGTCGAAGATAAAATTGATCATAAGAGTGACTGGAACAGTCTTGGATTTGTTAATGTGAAAGCATTTAATAATTATACGACTCCAAACAGTTTCTATCCTCCGAATACAACTGCAGCACTTATACAAAACGGAATTAATATTGCATCAGCGGGAGATACTGTAAATGTTGGTACAGGTACTTACAATGAAAATGTTTTATTGAATAAGGCAGTTACTTTGAAAGGTAACGGACCGGCTAATACAATCTTAACTCCAGCGATTTCATGTACAGGAAATGGAATTACAATTTCCTCTCCAAATTCAAATGTAAATGATCTTACAGTTACAGATTTTACTTATGGAATAGTGACTTCAGCTTCCACGATAAATCTTTATAATGTGGAAAGTAATTTAAACTGCAGTTACGGAATTAGCACAGGCAACGGAACAAACAATCTTAACATTGTAAAATGTAAATTAAATAATAATTTAATTGGAGGCTGGAGAGCAGGAACTGCTGATCAGCTTACAGATATTCTCTTAGACAGCTGTGAAGTAAAAGGAAACGGAGTTGCGGTTAACAGCGGATTTGGAATATTCCTTGCAGCTTCATCATCAGTCACAAATATTTGTGATAACATTACAATTAAAAATTCTGATTTCAGCAACAATCTTGAAAAGGGAATGTATTTTGAAAAACTCAGAAATGCATTGATAGATAATGTTGTAATGGACAACAGCGGTAATGATCCCGGATATGGGTTTAATAACGGAATTGATATTAATCTGAAATACGGGTCATATTCAAATATCACAATTCAGAATTCGAGTATTACAAATTGCGGAGCTACCGGTACAGCAACTGATGTAAATAATCCTGCTGCAATTACAGTCAAAGCAAGAGATGATGCTCCTTCATATAATTCAAATCCTGCTACCCTTACAGGATTTGTTATGAAAAATAATTTTGTAACCGGACCAAATAATGGTTTAAGATTTGGAGAATTTAATAAAGTAAATAATTCACCTACCGGAAATACGATTGAAGAAAATAATTTCGGTAACGGTTATTCAAACAAAGCAATTGTTAACAAGACTTCAAATACAATTACAGTAAGCTGCAACTGGTACGGCACTACAATGCCGACGGCAGTCGTAGCTTTGCACGGAAGCAGTTTGAATTTCCTGCCATACTTAGTAAACGGAACAGATAATGATCTGGGAATGCCTGGATTTCAGATCGTACCGGGATCATGTACAGGCGCAGGTCCGGTTAATAATCTGACACAGGCTACAAATTATATAGCAATTCAACCGGCGATAGATGCTGCTAATCCGGGAGATACACTGGAAGCAAGTGCCGGTACATACAATGAAAGAGTGGTAATTACAAAACCTCTTACATTACAGGGAGCTGATAAAATTACTACAATACTTTCCGGCTCGACCTTCCCTGACTCTGGCCGCGGAATACTTGTAAGTAACGGTATAACGAATGTGAACATACGCAACATGACGGTACAGAATTTTGCAGGAACAAACGGAAACACGCATGCAGGAATTTATGCGATCGGCGGGAATAATAATTTGTCAGTAACCAATGTGATCATTCAGAACAACGTCGGCGGCAGCGGATTTTATGCCAACGGTCCGA
>DAORRV010000015.1:0-4266 GCA_035443185.1 Ignavibacteria bacterium
GATTAAAATAAATTCATCAGTTTTAACACTTTCCGTTTTTTTCTGAGAATAAACACTTTCGTTGCTGAAAAAAATTATTGAAAATAAAATGAATAAGTAAGTTATTATGTGTTTTAAATTTAGTGTGGTCAATTATTTAAAATTTATTATTGTAATTTTTTGAATATTATTTTAAAGGAGTACACTTTAAAAATTGTTTTGCATTTCTTTCTGACAACCCCACCCTGCCCTCCCCTTGGTAAGGGGAGGGTTCTGATGGTCTTTGATAGAATCAACTTCATGTAAAGTTGAATATTACAAGTCCTCAATTGAATCTTATATCTCCGTAATAAACTTTCTTTTTGAATTTATTTCTTACAATGTATAATCTCTTTACTTCGTTATTAAAACCTAAAGAATTTTTGTCAATTTCCATTTTATAGAATCCTTGATTCTGAAGTTCATTATTTAATAAATACAAAGTATCATTCCCATTTAAAAAAAATAAACGGATCTCATCTTTCTCAGGTAAAAAAAATCTGACCTTAAATGAATCTGTTACTGGATTTGGATAAACAGGATAAAACTGAAACTTGTCCGGGAAATCCATCCAGATTACTTCTTCACTTAAATTGAAATATTCAAAACTGCCATCATATGATTCCTGCTTAAGTCTGTACTGAAATCTACCTTTTTTTAATTTTTCATCAAAAAACCGTATTTGTTTAATTCATCGGAATTGTTATGACCTTTTTCATAACCAATCTTTTTCCAGTTTTTATCTGTTTCATCTGAAACAACTTCTGCTCTTTCTATGACAAATCCTTTGCAGTTGATCTCTTTTGAAGTGTTCCAAGTCAATATTAACTCATTGTCAATAATTTCAAAGTATATAGATTCTAAAAAAGGAATTAATACGTCAGACATAAGTCGGGGTCTTTTATATAAATATTCGTCACTTATCAGATCATTATACTTTTTATATGAAAAACTCCAGTCCGTTTTATCTCCACTTAAAATATATCCATTGTTATCAGTTATTAAAATATTTCCATCCGTTTGATTGATTTCATTTTGAGAATAAACATTTTTATTGCTGAAAAATATTACAGCGGAAAAAATGATTATGTATATTTCGTGTCTCAAAATTTGTCGGTTCATTTTTTTAATTTCTTAATGTATCTTTTTGAATATTTTTTTTAATGGCGTACACTTTAAACATTGGTATTACATTTCTTTCTGACAACCCCACCCTGCCCTCCACTTGGTAGGGGGAGGGTTCTGATGCTCTTTTTATAGAATCAATTCTGTGTTTTGATTCATTTGAATAATTCTTAAATATTGTTTGAAACTCACAACACCTTCGCAATCTACAGCTTTCTGCTGCGATTTTCGAATATGTATAAATGAATTTATTTCCAAATCATAAAAAACTGTTAACAATTAATTATTAACTATTAACTATTAACTATTAACTCCTATCAAACAATATTTAACTCATAGTTTTAAATTCCTAATTACAAATTGCTCTTCCCCGGTCTCATCAATGGAAAAAATATAACGTCCCGTATCGTCTGTGAATTTGTCAGCAGCATCACGAGTCTGTCGACTCCCATTCCCACACCTGTAGTAGGAGGCATACCTACTTCGATTGCCTTTAAAAAATCTTCATCAAGCGGATGAGTCTCTTTCTCACCTGCGCGTCCCCGTTCTACCTGCTCTTCGAGAAGTTTTCTCTGAAGTATGGGGTCATTTAATTCCGTATATGAATTTCCCATTTCCCATTTATTTACGTAAGGTTCAAATCTTTCAGCAAAAATAACCTGCTCAGGATCGTTCCTCATTTCATCAAGCTGCTTCATCGAATACTCTCTGAGCTGTTTACAAAGCGGTGTCGTATCGATAGGAAAGTCATATATAAAAACCGGCTGAATAAGATCTTCCTCGCATGTCTCTTCAAATAAATGTGCTATAAGAAGTCCTTTGCTATGAGAGATCTTCGGATCGAATTCTATTCCATTCCTATTCATGTGATCAATTATCTCCTGCTTCTTCATCTCCAATACATCAAGTCCTGTCTTCTCTTTTATTGCATCTGTCATCCGAAGTCTTTTCCACGGACTTTTGAAATCCAGCTCGACTTCACCGTATGTTACTTTCGTAGTTCCGTTCGCATCAATGCACGCCTGCTCTACTACATTCTCAAACATTTTCATCGAATCAAAATAATCACCATACGCTTGATACCATTCGACCTGTGTGAATTCAGGATTGTGAGTTCTGTCAATTCCTTCATTTCTGAAGTCTCTGACAAACTCATATACACGATTAAATCCACCGACTATTAATCTCTTTAGAAAAAGTTCATTCGATATCCTTAAATAAAGATCTATGTCTAAAGAATTGTGATGAGTCACAAACGGCTGTGCATTTGCACCTCCATAAATTGACTGCAATGTCGGAGTTTCCACTTCAAAGAAATCATTTTTCTCAAGTGTCCTCTTTATCGACTGAATGATCTTTGTCCTTTTCACAAATACATCTTTGACATTTTCATTCACAATCAGATCAATATACCTTTGTCTGTAACGAAGCTCTACATCTGCAAATGCATCGTGAATTATTTTTTCACCGGTCTCGGAAACTTCCTCTTTTACTACCGGTAGAGGATGAATGGATTTCGTGAGCAGAACATAAGAATCAGCATGAACGGAAACTTCACCTGTCTTTGTGCGAAACAAATATCCGTTAACTCCTACTATATCACCAATGTCAAGCAGTCTGAATACATCGTAAGATTCATCACCGATCTCATCCTTTTTTAAGTAGATCTGAATTCTGCCTGTGCCGTCTTTGATATGAAAAAATGCTGCCTTTCCCATTTTACGGATTGCCATGATCCTGCCGGCAACAGATACCTTCTCACTTTTGCTTGCTTCTTTTTCTTCGTCTGATTCGACATCTTTATAGTTTTTGATCAGAGATGCTGAATCTGCTGTTACATCAAATTTATGCGGGTAAGGATTTATACCCTTTGCTATGATCTCTTCTAATTCCTCTAATCTTCTTTTGATTAAATCGTTTTGCTCTGACAATTATTTATTTAGTATAATTTAAAAATCTATTGAAAATTTATTTAAAATCTATTTAAAATTTATTTAAGCTTTGCAATTTCTTCTGCCGTCAGATATCTCCAGCTTCCTTCTGGAAGTCCTTCCATTTTCAATCCTCCGTATTCCACTCTGATCAGCTCTCTCACAAAATATCCGTAATGCTCGAACATGTTGTGTATCTGCCTGTTCCTGCCTTCATAGATTGAGATGTATAATCTTGTGTAATCATTGTCTTTAAGGAATTTCATTTTTGCAGGTGCAGTCCTGACATTGTCGAGTTTTATCCCTTCGCATAATTTAATTCTGTGTTTTTCTTCTAATGGTTTTGAAAGCTCTACATAATATTTTTTATGAACTTTATTCTTCGGACTCATCAAATGATTTGCAAACTCTCCGTCATTTGTCAGCAGCAGCATGCCTGAAGTGTTATAATCCAGCCGTCCGACCGGATATATCTTTTGGTTCAGATTGATCAGATCTATAACTGTAGTTCTTTTTTTCTCATCACTTACAGAAGTAATTACACCTTTTGGTTTATTCATCATGATGTAAACTTTTTTTGTATCAGTCTTTACCAGCTCTCCGTCGACTTTTACTTTGTCATTCTCAGCATCTATTTTAAATCCAAGTTCAGTAATAGTTTTTTTATTTACAGTGACTCTGCCCTGCTCTATCATCTCATCGACTTTCCGTCTGGAACCAATGCCGTTTGCAGCTATGAATTTATTCAACCGGATCAATCCTTCTTCACCTTCTTTTTTTACATATACTTCAGTCGAATCAGGGTCTTTTAAAATTGGAGCGATCTTTTTCTTTTTTGCATAACGCTGCTTATCGGAAAGTTCATTTCTTGATCTGTAATCTTTTTTGCCATAGAAATCACTTTTCTCTTTATAATATTTTTTACCTGAACTGTCCTTTGTATCCTTGAATTCCTTTTTGCCATAACGATCTTTTCTATCAGAATATTCTGAGCTGTTCTTGTTTTCTTTCCTGCTGTAAAATCCTTGTTTATCAGCACTATGAGCATATTTTTTAGGGTCACTATTTTCATTTTTACCGTAAGTATCTTTTTTAAATGACTTATCAGATCTGTCAGAATATTTTTTAGCACCACTATATTCTTTTTTCCCCGGGTAATCCTTTTTATCAGATCTGTCAGAATATTTTTTAG
>DAORRV010000015.1:4366-48943 GCA_035443185.1 Ignavibacteria bacterium
TATTCTTTTTTCCCCGGGTAATCCTTTTTATCAGATCTGTCAGAATATTTTTTAGTACCACTATATTCTTTTTTCCCCGGGTAATCTTTTTTATCGGATCTGTCAGAATATTTTTTAGTACCACTATATTCTTTTTTCCCCGGGTAATCCTTTTTATCAGATCTGTCAGAATATTTTTTAGTACCACTATATTCTTTTTTCCCCGGGTAATCTTTTTTATCAGATCTGTCAGAATATTTTTTAGTACCACTATATTCTTTTTTCCCCGGGTAATCTTTTTTATCAGATCTGTCAGAATATTTTTTAGTACCACTATTATCTTTTTTACCGTAAGTATCTTTTTTAAAAGACTTTTCAGATCTGTCAGAAAATTTCCTGACACCTCTGCTTTCTTTTTTACCATAATATTCCTTTGGGGAAGATTTATCCGGGAAATCTTTTTTGTCAGTAAAATCATCTTTGCCACTAAATTCTTTTTTACCGGAATATTTTCTTTTAGCCGGAAATTCTTTTTTGACACCGCTGCCTCTTTTACTGAAACGGTCTTTACCTGAAGAATTTTTTCTATTGCCTGGTCCCTTTTTTCTGATCATTTAGAGTGAATCCTCTTCGCCTTCTTTAGTTAAAAAATCGCTATCGCCTGGTTTATCTTTATGAATCTCATTTTCATTATGATCTTTGATCTCATTATTTTCAAAATCTTTATTATCAAAATTTAAGTCTATATCATTTCCTGAATCTCCATCTTTTATATTTATTTCATCTTTGTCATTCTCATTATCTTCTCGTTCTCTATCAGTTTCATTAATTTCAAGGAGTTCATCATTTCCTTCAATTTCTTCATCGATATTTTGATCCGCATCAATTTCCTTATCTACCGGTACTTCATTAAATTCATTTTCTGCATTCTCATTAGCTACTTCTACATTGTCAATTTCTTCTAGATCATTCTCATTCTGACTCTCATTATCATTCTGAATCTCATTATCATTGTATTCAATATTTATTCCCTCATCCTCAATTTCATCTTTAGTCAAATTTGATAGAGAATTTTGATAATTAATTACTTCCTTATCTTCTATAATATCAAATGAATTTTCAGCTCTGTTTTCATCTGTAATCTGAATTTCATTTTCAGTTTCAATAGAATCATTATTCTCAGAAGTTTCATCTGCGATATCTTCACTCGTTATCAATTCAAGCTGACCTGTTTCTTTAGGCTGTGTCAAAGCAGGATCATTTGCAGAATTAAATAATTCTATATCCGCTTCTGTAATACCTTCTATCTCCTGATTTTTTAAGATCTCATTTATTTCTTTCAGCTTTGGCAGATCTTCAAGAGAATTCAATCCGAGGACTTTCAGAAAAGTATTTGTAGTCGCATAAAGAATTGGCCTGCCGGGTGTATCAGCTCTTCCGTGAATTTTGATCAGATCTCTTTCGAGAAGTGAATTTACGATATAATCCACATTGACGCCTCTGACAAATTCAATTTCATTTCGCGTGATCGGCTGCCTGTAAGCAATAATGGACAACGACTCAAGTGCTGATTGTGAAAGCTTTTTTTTCTGCTTCTCTTCAAAAAGTTTTCCTACGAATCTGCCATATTCTTTTTTTGTGGAAAAAGAATATCCACCTGCTATCTGTACAATTTCAAATGACTTGTTAAAAGTGCGGTAGTCTTCATTAAGAGAATCAATTGAAGACTCGATATCCTTAACCGAGATCCTTACTCCACTGCTGTCTGTAATTTCCTTGATCTGTCTTGTTGTAATTTCTTCCTCAGAAGCAAATATCAATGCCTCTACAATATTTTTTATTTCAGTGCTGACCATCAGATAAGTTCAGGATTTAGTCTTTTACATACCATAAATCTTGACATATCATTATCAATAATTTTTACTTCAAGTATTCCGTCTAAAGCCAGCTGAAGTATCGCAAGGAACAGACAAATGACCTGCAGCTTTACTTCAATATTTTTTATAAGATCATCAAATTCAATCTCGCCTTTAACATCCAGTTCATTCATTAGAAATTCCTTTTGATTTTCAGGATTGATATCGAGAAGCTCGATCGGGTGAATGACTTCTTTTCTAATACTGCTGATCACTCTCTTGTATGCTTTGATCAGATTAAATATAGTAACATTCTTAAGGCTTCGGTCTATCTCTTCAGTGGTTTCATATTCTTTAATATCATTTTCGAAATTTCTACGGAAACTTTTTTTCTTCTGATCACTTTCAAGCTCTGAAATATCTTCAGATACATCTTTAAATCTTTTATACTCAATGAGCTTTCTGACAAGTGTAAGCCTCGGATCTTCTTCAACCACATTTCCTTCTTCATCGATCTGTGGGATGAGCATACGAGCCTTGATCTTCATCAGCTCTGATGCCATCACCAGAAATTCACCTGCAAGCTCAATATCCAGATCCTGCATGAAATTTATATATTCAAGAAAATCCTTTGTGATCTTTGAAATTGGAATATTGTAAATATCGAGATCATCGACTTTTACAAAATGCAGTAAGATATCTAAAGGTCCTTCGAACTGTGAAAGTTTTGTTCTGTATTCGAGAGTATTTTCAAATCTGGGATCAACGGAGATATTTGTATCGCTCATTTCGAATTTAAAGCTAAAAAAAATTTATTTAATGCAGTAAATATACCTATTTGAGTATTGATATTAAATAAAGATATTGAGTCTTTTGAGAATATCAGGAATAGTAATTGTCTGAAGAATTTGGTTTAAAAAACTCATATTCTGAGAATGGATATGAGTCAGATATTTATAAAAAAACTATAGAAAATATAATCGGAAATTATTAAAAATTAGTAGTGGCAGTAAACTCTATTCCCTGGATTCCTGCATCTATTAAATAAGTATCAGTACCATAATGAACGTCGATATATCTGTAACCGAGATTAAGTGTTACAGATTTGTTTATTTTATAACCTGTTCCAATATAAGATTCAAAAGATAAAAAGGAAACCAGTCCATATCCGCCAACATCAAAATTCCCATTAATAAATAATCTGGAAATGTTTGGACCTTTAAAAGGTATGTAAAAGAATTTAGTACCAATTATCGGATCAATAAAAAACTTTGTCTGACCTTCCTGAACTGATCCTCCGGTGTTATAAAAGTTTTCAATAAGATTTGTAATAAAATTAAATCTTGCTCCGCCATACAGATCAAAAGTAACTTCACTATTTCTATAAAATTCATATGACATATTAGTGGTAATAAACATTGAGCGGCTCGAAGTTATAGATCTTGAATAAAGCGAATCGTTGTCATAATTGAATTTATCACTTTGATTAGAAGAAGTGAACTGAGCCGTTAAAGATCCTCTGTTTTTTTTTGCCTGAAAATAACCATAAAAAGAAAAATCTGCGCCGTTATATTTATTATAAAATTGATTATCAATGTATCCGTAAAGCTGATTTGCTGAAATATCACCTCTCATCGCATTCATCCATGCACCTAAAGTAATCTTATAATTCCAGTCAGGGCTAATACTTTCAAGATAAGAAATATTTTTAAATCCATAAGGTGAATCTTCAATATTTTCTTTTTTTTGAGAATACACATTTGAAAAAGTTGTCAAAATGAAAAACAAAATAATATAAATTATTTTCATACAGAATTTTATAATCTAAATTGTTAATTTGCATGCAATATACTTAAAATGCTAATAAAATTTATGATAAAAATATTTTCTATTTTACTCTTTTTACTGACAATTATTTTAAACAGTTCTGATATTTACTCTCAGATCGATTTAAAATTAAATGACAATAAAAAAACTACTTTTGAAAAGTTAAAAAATTATGACGACGAATCAAAAAAATTAAGATCAGAAAGTAATAAACTTTCATTAAAATATACGAATCAGCCTGAAAAGTTTAACTCAGAAAATTATTTTGACACTACTAAATATCACAGATTTTATCCAAAATATAATAAAAGGGAAAGTCTGATGATACCAATCTATGAATCAGCGGGGATGAATATAGGTTTAGCACTTTTTAATAACTATGTCGGTGGAGCATCTTTTGCAAAGATCACTTTCAAATCTGTTAAGCATAATCTCGACACAGGATTTGTATGGGATGATGATGTTTTCGTCGTAAATCAGTTTGGACATCCGTTTCACGGGAGTATATATTTTAATACTGCAAGGTCAACAGGATTCTCATACTGGGAATCAGTTCCGTTTGCTTTTGGAGGAAGTCTGATGTGGGAAATGTTTATGGAAACTGATCCGCCGCAGACCAATGATATTATTCAGACTACCTTTGGTGGGGTAATGGTTGGTGAAATGACTTACAGATTGACTTCACTTATACTTGATGAAAGTACAAGAGGTGCTAACAGAACTATGAGAGAAGTAGTGTCAGCAATATTAAATCCGGCAAGAGGATTTAACAGACTTGTAAGCGGCGATATGTTCAGACATACGCCTACAAATGTGAATGATGTTTTCCCTGTGACCAGCCGTCTTAATGTGGGATATGCAGGTATCAGTGCCAGTGAAACTGTGAATTTTGACAAGAATCATTTTATGTTAGAGTATTTACTTGTTTATGGAAATAATGTCGGTCGTGACAAAGAATATAAACCATTTGAATTTTTCAGACTGAGGGCGGGATTTGATGCGGCAAAAGCAGATGCACCATCTACATGGATCCATGCTTATGGTCTGATATACGGGAAGAATATTTTAAATAAAAAGAATGATGATGTCCTTGTCTTCGGAGTTTTCCATGATTATGATTATAATTATAATAATATAATTCAGCTGGGTACTCAGAGTGTCGGTCTGGGACTAATTTACGATACTCCTGAAAAAAGAAAATTTCGAATGGTAGGTACTTTCCATTCAAATTTTGTTGTAATGGGTGCTATCAATTCTATTTATCAGAAAGGTCCATTCCGAAATTACGATTATACGATCGGAAATAAAACCATGCTTGAATTCGGAATTTATTTTAAACCTGTAAGTCTGATACTCGATTATAAATTTTATTATTTATATACTGTAAACGGTTTCCCCGGACATGCAAACTTTGGAATATTAAATCCTAAACTTCTTGTTGATATATATAAAGGATTCGGAATTGGCACAGAATATGTCTACTATCACAGACATGGTACTTTTGAAGGTGTTGCAGATTATAATAAGAGTATAAGTGAATTCAAAATTTACGGATCTTATTTATTCTGATATGTTCATGAAATTGAAAATGATTAAGTAAATCATCATGTCATTTTAATTTAGCTTATAATCTAATGGGTAATTTGTAATTTGAAATTTGTAATTGTGTTTCGTCCTCTCTTCTATATTTAAATACTGATTTTAATTAATTAATTTGAAAAACATTAATCCGGCGTTTGAAAAAATTTCTACTTATTTTCATATTAATTCTGATCTTCAAAAACACACAGTCTCAGGTCGAGCTTGTCAATGTATCAAATCATGTTTACCATTTTCTAAAACGTATGCAGGTCATGCAGATCATCCCTGATTATAATTCATCTTATGCACCTTTGTCCCGGGGAGTTATTGCCTCATATTTAAATATTATAAAACTGAATGAAAAAAAACTCAACAGCATTGACAGAAATATTCTGAAAGATCTTTCAGTTGAGTTTGAATACGAAATGACCGGAACTCTGATTAAGCAAAACAAACTGTTTAGTAAAAACGGTGTTGATAATATTTTTAATAATGATAAAGAAAAATATCTTTACTTTGCAGCTGATTCTGGGAATACTTTTTTTTCAAAGCTTGACATAAACTTTTCTCAGCGAGGATCTTCAGGTGATTCTTTATTAAATAATTCTTTACTGCTCGGACAGTTCGGGCTGGAATTCCGAGGCACACTTTATGATCAGGTCGCATATTTTCTGGATCTTGACTTTGGAGCAATATTTGGAAATGACAGCAGTGATATTGCATTTGCATCAAAGACAGATAATTTACTTTTGGGAAATTATAATTTTTCAAAGGACATGAATAATTTTAATACATTCGAAGGCTATCTGAGATATCAGACAGAAAGTAACTGGCTTTCGCTGATGTTCGGCAGATCAAAATTTATCTCAGGTCTTGGCTATATTGATAAATTATTTTTATCTGAAAATTCTTATCCGTTTGATTTTGGAAAGCTCGGCATAAATTACAAAGCCGTTAATTATACTTTTGCATATGGAAGCATTCAGGGAGATTCGGCTGAAGTATATCCTGTTTACACTGGTGTTCCTTTATCCGCAAAAAATATTGCAACTCATTCTTTGAATATTAATTTTTCAAATGCGTTTAAACTCGGACTTTGGGAAACTGTCATCATCAGTCAGCAGCCTTTTAGTTTCACTTATCTAAATCCTATAAGTTTTCTAACATCAGCAGACCTGGGATCAGGCGATGAGCAGACAACTAAAAATAATACATTGCTCGGTATTGAAATGGAAATTATCCCTGTCAGAAATTTTTCTATACAGGCTTCTCTGATCGTAGATGATCTGACGTTTGGTACGCTTGGTAAAAATGATTCACTGAATGAAAATAAATACGGCTGGCAGTTTGGTACATTCTGGAATACTCCTTATAATGCGGATCTGATATTTGAATATACTCATTTGGATCCGTTTGTTTATTCACACAGGTCAAACAAAAGTACATATACAAATAAAGGTGTACCGCTTGGACATTCACTTCCGCCAAATTCAGATGAGATTGCAGCGAGAATTAATTACAGATTTACAAACAGAATTGGCGTTGATCTTACTTACAGATTTCAGAGGTCAGGGCAGGGGATCCTGCTTGACAGCGCAGGTAATCTTCTTGCAAATTACGGCGGCGACATAAACTTTGGACTAGGTGATGCATATCTTCGGACAAATGGTTTTCTTGATGGAATGAGATTTAACAGAAGTATTATAACGGCAGAAGTTTACTGGGAGCCGGTTAATCAGTTTGTAATTGAAGGTAAATTTGAAAACAGAGTTACGAGTGATCTTCAGAATAATTCAAGTGTTTCTGATTTCTTTTATTTTGCAAATGTATTCATGGGTTTTTAATTTTTTTAAAAATGGGATTAATCAGAGAATATTTTTTAAAGAATGCTGATCAGAATAATTTAAATTCTATATCTTACAAATTAAGAAATAACCGAAAGATACTGTTCTTAGAATTCATCAGTAAAATAAAGCGACCGGTGAAAATACTTGATCTCGGAGGCAGTGAATATTTTTGGAGGAATCTTAATCTGATCAATCTTGATGATATACAGATACTGCTTGTAAATACTGAATATCAAGATGTTGAAAATATTAGTAATATTAATTTTATAAATAAAGATGTGAGAGATCTGTCGGAATATTCTGATAAGGAATTTGATGTCGTACATTCTAACAGTCTGATAGAGCATTTGAGTACTTTCGACGAACAGAAAAAACTGGCGGATGAGATTCAGAGGATCGGCAGACATTATTTTATACAGACACCAAATTATTATTTCCCTGTAGAGCCGCATTTTCTTTATCCTTTTTTTCAATTTTTTTCACTTAAGAAAAAAACTGAATTGATACAAAAAAAGGATCTGGGCTGGTACATGAAGCAGGAAAATATGGATGATGCTGAAGCATTAGCTGCTTCAATCAGATTAATGAAAAAGAGTGAGCTAAAGAATATTTTTAAAAATCCAAAAATTCACAGTGAAAAGTATTTCCTTTTTACAAAATCTTTTATTGTTTATAATTAGGTAAATGGAATTATTCAAAGTAGGATTTTTTACGGTCAAGCTTATTGATATAGTTGACATACTTCTTGTCACTTATATTTTCTATAAGCTTTATACAGTAATGAAGGGTACGATCGCTTCGCAGATCTTCTTTGCTTTGGTTTTTGTATTTGGAATGTCATTCATAGCGCAGCTTTTGAATATGCAGACACTGGGATGGCTTCTTGGCAGCATTACAAATATCTGGATAATTGCTCTTATAGTTTTATTTCAGCCAGAGATCAGAAGACTGCTTCAGCTTATCGGGAAGACCAGAGTCGCAAGTATTTTTACAAATGTGAATGTCGATGACAATGTGAGTGAAATTGCAGAAGCAAGTTTTGATTTGAGGAACAGAGGGTGGGGAGGATTGATTGTAATTGAAAGAAGCTCAGGATTAAAAAGCGTAATGGAAACAGGAGAATCAGTTCAGTCAAAAATTAATAAAGAAATGATCATTACAATATTCACTCCGAAATCTCCGCTGCATGATGGTGCTATAATATTAAAGAACGGAAAAATTGAAGCGGCAAGATGTCTGCTTCCTTTATCAGAACATGAACGAATAAGAAATAAAGATCTTGGCACGAGACACAGAGCAGGACTGGGAATAACGGAAGTTTCAGATGCAGTGGCAATAATAATTTCTGAAGAAAGAAAAGTTATCTCTGTAGCTGAAAACGGAAAGCTTGAGTATTATGATAATAAAGACGAACTCCTTTTAAGACTAAGCAAAGCAATGGGTAAAGAATCTGTAGCAAATAAAGTTAAAGATATATTTGAAGAAGCTGAACTTGAGATCGAAGAAACTGATGATAAAAAGGATTAGAATTTTAGAATTATTTGAAATTATAATTTATTATTGAATTGGATATCTATACTCTGCACAGGAAAGAACTTACTGAAAAACTAAAGTCACTCGGAATTAAAGATTTGAATGTATTGAAAGCTGTTGCGAAAGTTAAAAGAGAAAATTTTGTACTCGAAGAATTCAGAAAATATTCATACGATAATATTGCTTTACCTTTGAAATCAAATCAGACCATTTCACAGCCATATACAGTTGCATTTATGACCGAGCTTCTTGAAATACTTCCGGGAGATAAAGTCCTTGAGATAGGAACCGGATCCGGATATCAGTCAGCCATACTTGCTCAGATGGGAGCTGAAGTATATACTATAGAAAGAATAAAAGAACTTCATGAAAGGTCATCAAATAAATTAAAGGAATATAGTTATTCTGTAATTTCAAAAAATGATGACGGCACAAAGGGTTGGAAAGAATATTCACCTTTTGATAAAATTATAGTAACAGCCGGAAGTCCCGGGTATCCAAAAATTTTATTGAGCCAGTTGAAAATCGGTGGGAGAATGGTAATACCAGTTGGGGATGAGAAAACTCAGGAGCTTATGCTTATTAAAAAATCTGTCAATTTAGAATCAAACTTACCGGTATATAAAGCAAAGAAATTTAAAGATTTTAAATTTGTTCCGCTCATTGGTGAAGAGGGATGGAAAATTCTTGAAAATTAAATTAGCTGAAGTTTCAGTTTACATAATTAGATTCAATTATATTTGAATCTAAGAAAATCAAAGTTTTAATTTGAAAGATTCTTATCTTACGATCTCCGAAAAAAGTACTGCTGAAATTAAGATCAGCAAGTCCAGATTCATTTCCAATGCTCACCCAATCTCAGACAGAGAAGAAACTACCGATATAATAAATGATTTCAAAAAAAAATATTATGATGCATCGCATTTCCCATTTGCGTTCAGGACAGGTACTGACTTGAATGATTATCGGTATTCGGATGATGGAGAACCTTCCGGCAGCGCAGGAAAACCTTTACTCGAATCAATAGATAAGTCTGAACTTACAAATGTATTGGTCATAGTCGCAAGATATTTCGGCGGAGTAAAGCTTGGAGTGGGAGGTTTGCGCAGGGCATTTTTAGCAGCAGGGGAAGAGTGTCTTAAAAATGCGGAGATTGTAAAACATTTAATAACTAAGTCTTTTCAGATTGAATTCGGATATCATTTTATTGGAGCAATCATGAATCTTTTAGAAAAAGAAAATATAGTCATTCTTAAAAATGATTCTAAAGAACAATGCATTTTAAAAATTGTGGTGAGGCAATCTATAGTCGAAGATATAATTTTAAAGTTTACGGAAGTTACAAATGGAGATATTAAAATTCATGAAATTGAATAATGTATGAAATGATATTTATCTTTTAAATGGTTCTACTCTATCTTTAAAATCGGGACGGTAGTAATTCTCAGATTCAAACTCCTGAAGAAATCCATTCTCAAGATCCAGCTCGTCTAAAAGATCAATTACTTTTTCATATTCTTTTTCTTTAATGTTTCTTGAAAGAAGATCTATTGACAATGCCTTATGAATAGGATAATATTGAGACATAATAGAAACATTAATATTATTATCAAGATCGGAAATAAATTTCAGAGTTTCCTTACTGCCGGCGAGATCATTAGGCAAAATTAAATGTCTGATGAGCAAACCTCTTCTGAGCAATCCGTTTTCAATAATTAAACGGCTTCCGATCTGTCTGTACATTTCTCTGATGGAATTTCTTGAATGCAAAACATAATTTTTTATTTTGGAATATTTATATCCGTTTTCATCATCAGAATATTTCAGATCAGGTAAATAAATATCAATTATGCCTTCGAGTAATTTCAAGACCTCTACTGAGTCGTAAGTGTTTGTATTGAAAACCAGCGGAATATTCAATCCATTTTTTACAGCAATGTCCAGAGCCATAACAATCTGCGGTACGAAATGAGTGGGAGAAACAAATCCAATGGCGTTAGCTTTTTTTTCCTGAAGCTCTATCATCATTTCGGCAAGCCGTTGAATTGAAATTTCATTTTTTATTTCAGTCTTATGATTTTGAGAGATCTCATAATTTTGACAATAGACACATCTCAGATTACAGTTGCCAAAAAAAATATTACCGACACCATTTTCATTACCGGATTCCTTCGAGCCTACAAGAATTGGTTCTTCCCCATAATGAATACAGTAAGAAGATACAACAGGCAGATAGCCTGAATAGCATGCAGCGATCTTATTTTCAATTCTGTTTACATCGCAGTCTTTGGGACAAATTCTGCATGAAGTTAACATTGATCTTAAAGTTTCAGCTCTCAAAGCGAGTTCGCCTGATTCAGCAAGTTCGATATATCTGGGTTTATACATACTAAATTACGAAATAAAATATTTTATCAAAATTAAAGCTGATATTAAATTCACAAAAACCTTACCATTGTTTTTAAATTAATTATGTACTTACTAATTATTATATTGGGAAAACTTTTTAAATTAATGAAACGAAATTCTACTTTCTTTATATTTTTTATTCTCATATTAATTTCCTTTTCCATTCCAGGAATTGTAAAATCTCAGATCGAAAATGTACCGCTGAATAATCCGGTTTATATTTATCTAAAAGAAATGAGAGTAAAAAGGATCATAAATAATTTTAATGATGACAATCCAAATCTGTCAAGATTTCAGGTAAGTGATCATCTGAATGAGATAAATCTAAAAAAAAATGAACTGAGTAAAACAGAGAAGGAACTTCTCGAAAAATATCTGATTGAATTTGATCCGGATTACATTGATAAGAAAACAACAATGTCTTTGATCGAGAGCAACATGGATGTTTCAAATGGTTTCAAATATTTATTTTCCGACAAACAGAAATACCTGTTTGCATATAAGAAAAAAGAAAATAATATATTTATAGAAGCTCTTGGAAATTTGTATTATATAAATGGAATAGAGCCGACAGTAAAAAAAAATTCATGGATATTTGATGTTGGATTAAGAGTCAGAGGTTCTTTGTTTGATCATCTGGGTTACAACTTTTCAATATTAAAGGGCGGAGCTTCAGGAGATTCGGTATTGATAGAACGTGCATTCCCTCAGATAAAAGCAAATTTTAAATATCAGGAAAATATAGAGAATATTACGAATTATGATTTTACCACTGGTTATTTAAAATATAATATAGAGCCGACAGAAGGGATGAATATTTCAGCGCAGCTTGGTAGGGAAAAGATAGTTTACGGATTAGGGTATAGTAAGAGACTTGCATTATCAGGAGATGCACCTGACATGGATTTTTTGAAATTTAATTTTCAATACGGTATAATAAATTTTTCATCAATTTTCGGATCGACAGTTGGTGAATATACACCGGTAAGAGATGACAGGTATACAAAATATTTTACAGCAAACAGACTGAAATTAGCCTTTGACAATCTTTTTGATATTGGTTTGGGAGAAACTGTAATTTCTTCGAGAGGTATTGAACTTGGATATCTGAATCCAATTATATTTTATAAGTTTGTTGAACATTCACTTCAGGACAGAGATAACGGAACTATCTTCGTTGATCTTCAGACTCATTTTCTAAAAGACCTTGAACTGCAGGGTACTTTTTTTCTTGATGAAAACATACTTTCTAATTTATCAGACATGACTAAAGCTTCAAACAAAACTGCATATCAGCTGGGATTTTTTTGGTATGAGCCTGTCGGTCTTGAAAATTTATCGCTGATATTTGAATATACAAAAATAAGACCTTACGTTTATTCTCACTTTGATATAAAAAATACGTACACAGCATTTGGAGTAAACATGGGTCATCCTGCCGGTCCAAACTCGGACCAGTTGTTTGCAAAACTGACTTACAATCTTAATGATAATTTAAGATTTAAATTTGAATATCAGAAAATCAGAAAAGGTGAAAATATTTATAATCAAAACGGGGAGCTTGTTCGAAATGTCGGAGGAGATATTTTCCAGCCATATATTCCTGAGATTGATTCAGACGAAGCATATTTTTTAGACGGAGAAAGAGTGAATAATTTTAGTTTACTTTTTAATGTGATTTATGAACCGATAAAGGATTTTAATTTCGAATTGAATTATACCTATAATAATGACAAATATTTATCCACAGGAAAAAGTAATGATCTAAGTTATGGGTATCTCAGATTCTACTTTGATTATTGAATTCACAGCGAGTCGAATATTTTTTGTTATGATCATTCAAAACAAATCTGTAATTTTTCTTATAATTCATTTTCACATCCCAAAAAAAGTTAGGTTATGCACTGTAAAATAAATTGACTCAAAGCAATATAATGTGTATTTTATAGGTTTCCAAAATAAGTAATAATTACATTGCCTACAATAAATCAGCTAATACGCAAAGGTAGAAAGAAGATAATTTCTAAGAGTAAAGCACCAGCTATGGACTCATGTCCACAGAAAAGAGGTGTTTGTACAAGAGTATATACTTCTACGCCAAAGAAACCAAATTCTGCTCTCAGAAAAGTAGCGAGAGTAAGATTAACAAACGGTATTGAAGTTACAGCTTATATACCGGGAGAAGGACATAATTTACAAGAGCACTCGATCGTACTGATCAGAGGCGGAAGGGTGAAAGATCTTCCGGGCGTAAGATATCATATCATACGTGGAGCATTGGATACAGCCGGTGTTGCTAACCGTAAAAAATCACGGTCCAAGTACGGAGCTAAAAGAGTTAAAACAGCTTCGGCATAAAATTATTTAATTATTAAAAGAATTTAAATTTTTATTTCATATATAAATGAGAAGAAAACGAGCTGAAAAGCGGATCAGAAGACCTGACACCAGATATAATGATGTCCTAATCGGAAGATTCATTAATTGTATAATGGAAGACGGTAAAAAGCAGACAGCACAAAGGATAATGTATAAAGCATTGGATATTATTGCTGAGAAAACAAAAGATGAACCGATCGAAGTTTTTAGAAAGGCTGTCAACAATGTTCAGCCTGCGATTGAAGTCAGATCAAGAAGAGTCGGAGGTGCAAATTATCAGGTACCATCAGAAGTAAGACCTGACAGAAGAATTGCTCTTGCAATAAAATGGATTCTTAATTACACTGAATCAAGAAATGAAAAATCCATGGCTTTGAAACTTGCTAACGAATTAATGGCTGCAGCAGTGGGCGAAGGTAATTCAGTGAAAAAGAAAGAGGATGTTCATAAAATGGCTGAAGCAAATAAAGCATTTGCTCATTTTAAGTGGTAAACAATTTTTTATAAACACAATTAACATTAATAAAAAGATAGAAATCAAATAATATGTCAAGACAAGTAAGCTTAGATAAAACGAGAAATATAGGAATAATGGCGCATATTGACGCCGGAAAAACGACAACAACAGAGCGTATTCTATATTATACAGGCAGATTGCACAGGATTGGTGAAGTACATGAAGGCGCAGCAACAATGGACTGGATGGAGCAGGAAAAAGAAAGAGGTATTACAATTACTTCTGCAGCAACTACTTGCTCATGGAATGATCACAGGATCAATATAATAGATACACCCGGACACGTTGATTTTACTGCTGAGGTAGAAAGATCTTTAAGAGTATTAGACGGTGCAGTTGCATTGTTTTGTTCTGTCGGTGGCGTAGAGCCGCAGTCAGAAACAGTCTGGAGACAAGCCGATAAATACAAAGTGCCGAGAATGGCATTTGTAAATAAAATGGACAGGACCGGAGCAGATTTTTTTAATGCAGTTGAGATGATGAGAGAAAGACTGAAAGCCAATGCAGTTCCAATTCAATTGCCTATCGGTCAGGGAGTTATATTTAACGGAATCATTGATCTTATTACGATGAAAGCAAGAATGTATAATGAAGAGACACTTGGTGCAACATTTGAAGAAGTTGAAATCCCAGATGCATTAAAAGAGCAGGCAAATGAATACAGACATAAATTGCTTGAAGCAGTAGCTGATGTCGATGATACTTTACTGGAAAAGTTTTTAGATGGTAAAGAGATAAGTGAAGACGAAATAGTTAAAGTGCTCAGAAAAGCAACTATTGAAGTTAAGATAATCCCAGTACTATGCGGATCATCATTTAAAAATAAAGGTGTTCAGAATTTATTGGACAGAGTTGTTGATCTTCTTCCTTCACCGCTTGATGTAGGAAATGTAGAAGGTCATCATCTTCATACAGATGATCATATAGAAAGAGAAGTTAAAGATGATGAAAAATTTACAGCATTGGCATTTAAGATAATGACTGATCCATTTGTTGGAAAACTTACATTCTTTAGAGTATATTCAGGAAAAGCATTAGCGGGAAGTTATGTTTATAATTCAATTGCAGGAAAGAAAGAGAGATTCAGCAGACTTCTTCAAATGCATGCTAACAGCAGAGAGGATATTAAAGAAGTTTACTGCGGAGATATAGCAGCTGCAGTTGGTTTGAAATTTACAAGAACAGGTGATACGCTTTGTGATGAAAGTGATCCGATCGTACTTGAGAAAATTACATTCCCAGAGCCGGTTATTCAAATTGCAATTGAGCCAAAAACCAAAGCTGATCAGGATAAACTTGGTGAATCACTTACAAAGCTTTCTGATGAAGATCCAACATTCAGAGTGAAGACAGATGAAGAAACAGGACAGACTTTAATCGCAGGTATGGGTGAGCTTCATCTGGATATTATTGTAGACAGATTAAGAAGAGAATTTAAAGTAGAAGCTAATGTGGGAAATCCGCAGGTAGCTTATAAAGAAACTATCAGAAAGAAAGTTACTCAGGAAGGAAAATTCGTCAGACAATCAGGTGGAAGAGGACAATTTGGACATGTGTGGATCGAGATCGAGCCGAATGAAAAAGGAAAAGGATTTATTTTTGAAAATGCAATTGTTGGTGGATCTATTCCAAAGGAATATATCAATCCGGTTGCAGAAGGTATTGAAGAAGCAATGAAAAACGGAGTCCTTGCAGGATATCCTGTTGAAGATATAAAGGTAAAATTGTATGACGGTTCATATCATGATGTTGACTCATCTGAAATGGCTTTTAAGATCGCAGGTTCAATGGCATTTAAAGAGGGAGCTAAAAAAGCAAGCCCGGTAATACTTGAGCCGATCATGGAAGTGGAAGTTGTAACTCCTGAAGAATATATGGGAGATGTCATGGGTGATCTCAGCTCAAGAAGAGGCAGAATAGAAGGTATGTCACAGAGAAGTGATGCACAGGTTATTAAGTCAATGGTACCGCTTTCTGAAATGTTTGGATATGCAACTACAATGAGATCGATGACACAGGGTAGAGCAATTTACACAATGCAGTTCTCTCATTATGATGAAGCTCCAAAGAGTATTTCGGATCAGATCATTGAGAAAATAAAAGGTAAAGAGAAAGTTTCTTAAATAGTTATAAAAGATTTAAATTGCAACAGAAAGTTTTATTGTTCTTTAAAATAAGTTATCTGGGTCAGTTCCGGTTCGCCGGAGTATAACTCGTATATCAGACACATTAAGTCGTTCTATAAAATCCATTTTTATTATAAAGATTCTTTATACAATAGGAATGAGTTTCCATCCAGGGTCAGTAGCTCAGATGGTTAGAGCGCGTGCCTTATAAGCACGAGGTGGGAGGTTCAATTCCTCCCTGACCCACTTTTTAATTTTCAATTTTTAATGTACAATGTACAATAAGAGGAAATTAAAAAGGAATTTTAATGAAACTTTGATTCAGATTCAAAATTTCAAATTCAAATTAATTAAATTAAAAAATAAACTCTTAAGGAGAAATAGTAATGGCAAAAGAAAAATACATTTCCGATAAACCACATGTTAATATCGGAACTATTGGACACGTTGATCACGGTAAAACTACCCTGACAGCAGCAATAACAATGGCTTTGGCAAAGAAAGGTCATTCTCAGGTAAGAGCTTTTGACTCTATTGACAAAGCTCCTGAGGAGAGAGCAAGAGGAATTACGATTGCAACTGCTCACGTAGAATATCAGACTGAAAACAGACACTATGCACACGTTGACTGTCCGGGACACGCTGACTATATTAAAAATATGATCACAGGTGCTGCTCAGATGGACGGAGCAATCTTAGTAGTTGCAGCAACTGACGGTGCTATGCCTCAGACAAAAGAACATATTTTACTTGCAAAGCAGGTAGGTGTTCCAGCTATAGTTGTTTTCTTAAATAAAGAAGATATAATCAGACAGCAGGAAAAAACTGAAGAAGATGCTGAATTACTTCTTGAAGTTGTGGAATCTGAATTAAGAGATATATTAAACGGATATGATTATCCGGGTGATACAATTAAGATTGTAAGAGGAAGTGCTCTGAAAGCTTTAGAAGCAGGAGCAGATGCCAGTACAACTATTGATGATGAAAGAATGAAATGTATTTATGATCTTATGGAAGCTTGTGATACTACAATTCCTGAGCCGGAAAGAGATGTTGACAAAAATTTCCTTATGCCGGTAGAGGATGTATTCTCAATTACAGGTAGAGGAACTGTAGCAACAGGAAGAATTGAAAGAGGTAAAGTAAAAGTTGGTGAAGAAGTTGAACTTATCGGACTTGGAGCAAAAAAGAAAACTACTGTAACAGGTGCAGAAATGTTCAATAAAGAACTTGATGAAGCAGTAGCAGGATATAACTGCGGATTGCTTTTAAGAGGTGTTGATAAAAATGAGATCGAAAGAGGAATGGTACTTGCAAAATCCGGTACTATTACACCACATAAAAAATTCGAAGCTCAGGTTTATGTACTTGCAAAAGAAGAGGGTGGAAGACACACTCCATTCACAACAAATTACAGACCTCAGTTTTATTTCAGAACTACAGACGTAACTGGTGTCGTTCACCTTCCTGAAAATGTTCAGATGGTAATGCCCGGAGACAACGTTGATAAGCTGATCATTGAACTTATTTCACCTATCGCGATGGAAGACGGATTAAAGTTCGCTATCAGAGAAGGCGGAAGAACTGTAGGTGCAGGTGTTGTTACAAAAATTATTGAATAATAATTAAACTAAAATAATATATTGGCTTCGCAAAATTTCAGAATCAAGTTAAAATCTTACGATCACAACTTGCTTGACAAGTGGACGGAAAGAATAATCAAGACAATAAAGTCAACAGGTGCAATTGTCAGCGGACCTATACCGCTTCCCACAAGGAAAAATGTATATACGGTGCTGCGATCACCTCACGTTGATAAAAAATCAAGAGAGCAGTTTGAGACAAGATCACATAAGAGATTGATCGATGTATTGAACTCATCAAACAAAACTCTTGAAGCTCTGACGAAACTTGATCCGCCCGGTGGAGTCGATATTGAAATTAAAACATAATTTAAAAAGATAAATAAATTTTTATGATCGGTTTACTTGGTAAGAAGATCGGTATGACTACTATCTTCGAAGGTAACGGAAATATGGTGCCATGCACTGTAATAGAGGCAGGTCCGTGTTATGTTACACAGATTAAAAGCACTGAAACAGATGGATATAATGCCATACAGATCGGTTTTGAAGATAAGAAAGAAAAAAATTCTACAAAACCAGTCATAGGTAAATTCAAAAAGATCAATACACCAGTACAAAGATATATTAAAGAAATTCGAGATCATTCTACAGAAAATTTAAAAGCCGGTGATGTAATTAAGGTTGATATTTTTAAAGAAGGCGACACAGTAAAAGTTTCCGGTGTTTCTATCGGAAAAGGATTTCAAGGTGTCGTAAAAAGATACGGTTTTGCAGGTGGTGTAAGAACTCACGGACAGAGCGACAGAGAAAGAGCTCCCGGATCTATCGGTGGTAGTTCTTATCCTTCCAGAGTTTTTAAAGGTCAGAGAATGGCGGGAAGAATGGGAAATGACAGGATCACAGTCCGTAATTTAAAAGTTGTAAAAGTATATAGTGATTCAAACTTGATACTGATTAAAGGCGCAGTACCCGGGGCAATATCCGGATTAGTTGAAATTTATAAAAATTAAAAATGGAATTTAAAGTATTTAAACTCGATGGTACTGAATCCGGAGAGTCAGTAAATTTACCCGGAGAAATATTTGAAATTGAACCAAATCATCACCTGATCTATCAGGCAGTGAGAAGATATTTATCCAATCAAAGACAGGGAACTCATAAGTCTAAAGAGAGAAGTGAAGTCAGAGGCGGAGGAAGGAAGCCATTTCGTCAAAAAGGTACCGGACGTGCAAGACAAGGTACAATCAGATCTCCTCTAAATGTTGGCGGTGGTACAATCTTTGGACCAAGACCTCATACTTATAAATTGAAACTTCCCAAGAAAGCTGCCAGACTTGCAAGAAGAAGTGCTCTCAGTATAAAGGCAAAAGAGAATGAGATCATGATAATTCAGGATTTTACTTTTGATTCCCCTAAGACAAAAGATATAGTCAATATTCTTAAGTCACTAAAGATTGATGAAACTAAAACTCTTTTGCTGACTGCAGCAAATAATGAGAATGTTTATAAATCAGGAAGAAATATCCCAAAGCTAAATGTAATGATCTCTGATAAAGCTTCGACTTATGATCTTTTGAATAATAAACTGATACTCATGCAAAAATCTGCTGTTGATTCATTATGTAAGAGTTTATTAATTTAATATCATCTGAAATTTTATATATATGAAAATAATATTAGTAAAACCGCTTATTACCGAAAAAAATACTGCCATTCAGGAAAAACTGAATCAGTATTCTTTTGAAGTAGGTATTAAGACCAACAAGCTTGAAATTGCAAAAGCAGTTGAAGATAAATTTAATGTCAGAGTGAAGGAAGTAAATACCCTTATCTCTAAAGGTAAGAAGAAATCACAAATGACTAAAAAGGGTAGATTTGAAGGTCACAGAGCTGACAGAAAAAAAGCTATTGTTACTTTGCATAAAGAAGACAAGATAGATTTTCTTGGTAATATAGAGTAAAAGAATCAGAGCAAGTCTAGTAGTTTTCGTTCTTTTCCTTACCTATATTGTCAAATCTTTAATCTAAAGACATCTCTTATTTTAGAATTTCAATTGAAGTAACACAATTATTTATATAAGCTCGATAATTCAGTTATTGAGCTTTTATTTTCTTATAACATTGTAACTGGATTTGTGTAAATGTTAACTCAGCATTTTTTATATGAAAAGTAAATACGAATTATTTCTTGATACAGATATTATTTTAAATGAATCTGCCGATGGAACACTTCAGGAAAATGGCTTGTTGTCAAAATGTCTGAAGTTATTTGTATGTTATACTTCTGTAGTAAACGCATCAGAAATTTTTTCAGGATGCACTAACAAAGCCGAACTTGATAACGTAAAAAACTCATTCACCGGAATAAATATTCTCGGAATTCCATTCAGATATTCTGTAAAAATAGGAGAAATTCTTCAATTGATTAAAAAAAAAATCTTGGCAATAATTACAGAGATGCATTGGTCCTTGCAATGTGCTATGAAACGAAATTACCGCTGCTTAGTGCAGATAATTTAAAATATCGGAAGATAGCAAAGTTGCTGAATATCAAGCTCATATCCCAGGAAGAAATTTTGAAATATAATTCACCAGATAAAATATTAAAATTAAATAAATAATTTATGAAATTAGGCAAACAGTATACAAGCAGGGAAAATCAGTCTACTGATATTTATTTAAAGGAAATCAGTAAAACTACTCCGCTTTCAGTTGAACAGGAAATAGATTGCGCGAAAAGAATAAAGAAAAATGATAAAAAGGCACTCGATCTTTTGGTCAAAGCAAATTTAAGATTTGTAGTTAGTGTTGCCAAGCAGTATCAGAATCAGGGTTTGTCTCTGAATGATCTGATCAATGAAGGAAACCTCGGACTTATAAAAGCTGCCAAAAAATTTGACGAAACAAGAGGATTTAAATTTATTTCTTATGCAGTATGGTGGATCAGACAGTCCATTCTTCAGGCATTAGCTGAGCAGTCAAGAGTTGTGAGATTACCGCTGAATATCGTTCAGCAAAAAAGTAAGATCGCAAAAACTATCAGTGAACTTGAGCAGAAAAATGAAAGAGTTCCTAACGTACTTGAGATAGCTGAGAAATTAGATATGAGTGTTTATGAAGTACAGGAGACCCTTAAAAATTCAGGCGGTCACGTATCTATGGATGCTCCGAGTATTCACGGTGAAGATACAAAGCTTATCGACATTATGCCTGACAAACAGGAGAAAATGCCTGATATGACATTACTGAAAGATTCACTCAGAATAGAAATTGACAGAGCACTTGATACTTTATCTCAGAGAGAAAAAGAAGTTGTAAAACTTTATTATGGTCTCGAAAAAGAAAATCCGCTGACACTTGAAGAAATAGGTGACAAATACAAACTCACCCGCGAAAGAGTAAGACAGATCAAGGAAAAAGCGATCAGAAGATTAAGACAGGCTTCCAGAAGTAAAGCATTAAAAGCTTACTTAGGTCAGTAAAAAATAATTTTATCTGTTAATGAAAGTATCCGTTAATTTTTTAGCGGATACTTTTTTTATTTGCAAAAAAGATCGAAAAGTAATTTTTTATTCAGGACATGATCTCCATCAAAAGATATGTCTTCAAATTCAATTTTATTTTCATAAAGTAATTTTATGCTTTCGTTAAATCTTTCATTGGTAATTGCTGAATCAGAAGTGCCATGAATGAAATACATCTTAGACTTCTTTAACTTTTCATTCAACTTTATAAAATCAGTATCTTTCGGAAAATCAGATGAACATAATATGAGATTATTGAAATTATATTCACCTTTAATAAAAAATCTGACTGCAGTATGCACACCTTGAGAAAATCCAAGAAGATTAAATGTTGCATCTTTCAGATCATACTCTTTTTTTATTTTTTCCATAAGTAAATTCAGATAATTAACATAGTCAGAGATTTCATTTTCTCTGTCTTCTTTAGTCATCCAAGAAGCACCGATCTTATTTCTGAAATAAAATTTTGACAGACCTTCAGGAGCTGTCAGTAAATGATCTTCATTTTTTATAAATTCAAACTCAGATAAAAAATCTGTTGCAAGCTGAGCATATCCATGGATGAGAAGCCAGAATGTATCTGCTTTTCCTGACTCAGGAAGCTTAATTGAAAATCTGGCAGTTTTTGGAACAGTTAATATTCTTGATTGAAAATTCATTAAGTATTGTATTTTTTAGTCGTAAATATATCTAAGTGAGGAATAAATTGTAACTTTAATTTTCATACAATTGAGGATTTAAATACTGTTAAGAATTTCCTTTTTATTGCATATTGAAAAAATTAATTTTGCATCACGCCCCGTTAGGCTAATGGATAAACCAACAGACTACGAATCTGTATTTAGAAGTTCGAATCTTCTACGGGGTACAATATTTATGAATAAGAATTTTAAAAAAATATTTCCTGCTCTTGTTTCTTTGCTTATCTTTGTATCAGGTTTTATTTATCTGAATTTAAGCAAGAAAGATATTAGTGAACCTGAGATTCAGATGTCACCAAAGAAATTTATGTATAATGATAAATTTGGAAAAGCAGATAAATATACCTCTAAAGATATTTCCCGCAAAAAAGAACTTACCAATATCAGAATAAATGAACTCCCCGGAGCTTCTGAACCTGTGATCAAGTGCAGTCCTACGAGTAATCAAATTTTAATTGTTTCTGCAAATGATTTCTCGATTGATGAAAATAAAGCAAGAATATTTATTTCTGTAAATAAGGGATTAGACTGGAAAGCAGGGGAGATAGATCTTTCCGAATGTTATAGTGCTTCTTCTTATTCGGACCCCTGGATAGAATATGATAATAACAGTGAATTATTTTTTACATCGATTCAGTATGATATGCATAAAAATATAAATGAAGGTATATTTTTTGCCAGGTCAAATGATAATGGAATAAACTGGACTTCTGATAAAAATTTACTTGCCTCCAATTCAACTTCATCTGTTAAGATTGATAAGCCAAAAATTTTCATCAGTAAAAATAACATTATCTATATTTTCTGGACAGAAATTTCCGGCTATAAATCACATATAAATTTAATAATGAGTAAAGATAAAGGAAAGTCGTTCTCGGACCCGATTGCATTAACAGATGACAAGTCTCATTTTAGTTCTATGATAGAGGATAACAAAGGTAATATATATCTTGCATATGTAAATGACGGAAAAAGTATTAAGGTAATTAGATCTTTTGATGAAGGGAATGAATGGAGCAATATAAAATCTTACCTCAAAATAAATGCTGCAGGGAAATCTGTAGAAAATAACAGCATTTTGAAATCAGTAAAAAGCTCAGGAATCAGGATCAATTCTGAACCGTCTCTTGAACTTTCTTCTGAAGGAGAAATTCTTATTACCTATTCAGCAAGAGGTATTGGCAATGATCTTTCAGATGTTTATTTTGCAAAACTAATTAATGAAAATTCTGAATTTACAATACCTGCCAGAATTAATTCAGATGAAACTGAAAATGATCAGTATCAACCATTGATCGAAACAGATGAAAATGGGTTGATCTATATTTTTTATCAGGATTCCAGGAATGATAATAATAACATATTAACTGAATCTTATATCTCAGTATCATCAGACGGAGGCAATACTTTTAAGGATAAAAATTTATCGACAAATCCTTATTCACCTTCAGAGATTGCAGTCGGAAAGTATTTCGGAGATTACAATTCTTTTATAGTTTCAGGCAAAGATATTATTGCAGTATGGACGGATGGAAGGAACGGTAACTTTGATGTCTATGCAGGAATACTAAACAGGGATCATATTATTGGTAATTAATTAAAAATCCTTTTAACTTTTCTAATGCTCTTCCTCTGTGTGAGATCAAATTTTTTTCATCATCAGTTAATTCAGCAAAAGTCTTTTCAAAACCATCTGGCATAAATACAGGATCATATCCGAATCCATTTTCACCTTTCGGACTTCTGCAAATTCTGCCTCTGCAAATTCCTTCAAAAAAATAAAACTCCTCAGGATTTATCAAAAGACAAATAAAGCATTTAAACTCTGCCTGTAAATTATCATCATCAATTTCTTTGAGATTATCTAATAATTTATCACAATTGTCTTTATAAGCAGCATTCAGTCCTGCATATCTGGCAGAATAAATCCCGGGTTCGCCATTGAGAGCATTTACAAAAAGTCCTGTATCATCTGAGATAACCGGCATTCCCAAAAGACTGTAAACGGATTTGGCTTTTATTAAAGCATTCTGTTCCAAAGTGTTTCCATTCTCCTCAACCTCCAGACAGATTCCAAAATTATTGAGGGTAGTCACTTCAAGATTGGGAATATCAGAGACTATAGAACTTATTTCTTTGATTTTGTGAGAATTACCTGAGGCGATCAGAATTTTTTTCATGAAAAATAAATATGGAAATTTAAATTTAAAAATTTTATTTTAGTGGAAATTTTTATCAGACATATTCACTAATTAATTTAAAAGAAAAAATGAAAAAACTTTTCAAGATTCTTGGTATTTTACTGGGGTTAGTAGTTGTATTATTGATAGCAGGTTTTGTTTATATAAAAACCAGTTTACCTGATGTAGGACCTGCCCCGGAAATGAAAATTGTTTCGACACCTGAAATGATAGAAAGAGGAGAATATTTAGCAAATGGGTTAGCTTCATGCATCGACTGTCACTCTAAGAGAGACTATAGTAAATATGCAGGACCGATGATTGAAGGGACAGCCGGTATGGGTGGTGAAAATTTTGGTGAAGGAGCCGGAACAGTATTGGCAAAGAATATTACTTCTGATAAAGAGACTGGGCTAGGAAACTGGACAGACGGTGAAATTTTCAGAGCAATCACTATGGGTGTAGATAAGGATGGAGAGCCTCTTGCTCCAATGATGCCATTTATGTATTACAGGAATATGGATGAAGAAGATATAAAAGCTATAATTGCATATATAAGGACATTGCCTGCTGTAAAGAATGAAATACCTGAACACAGCCTGAATTTTCCTGTGAATCTCATTTTCAGAACATTGCCGCAAAAACCTGATTTTAAAAATAGACCTGAAACATCAGATCCTGTAGCACTGGGACAATATTATTCAGGAGGCTGTATGGCATGTCATTCTCCAATGGAGAAAGGTGAATTTATTGAGGATAAAATGTTTTCGGGTGGAGTCGAATTCCCGAATCCAAAAGGTGGAATTATTAGAACTTCCAATATAACCCCGGATAAAGAAACAGGTATAGGAAACTGGACCAAAGAACAATTCATTAAAAGATTTAATAGTTTTTCCGATTCAAATTATACTGCTGCAAATATTCATCAGGGAGAATTTAATACAATAATGCCTTGGACGTTTTATTCAGAAGTTTCAGAAGAAGATCTGGGAGCTATTTTTGATTTTCTAATGGCTCAAAAACCAATTTCAAATAAGGTAGTAAAATTTGATCCGAACGGGATACCTGCTTATTAAACTAAGCGAAAGACTGTAATTTCAGGTGGACAGTTTAAACGAAGCGGAAGAGCTACACAGCCGATTCCACGGGATACATACATTTGCGAAGTAGGATTTTTATAGAGACCTTTGATAAAATCACTTACCGCACCTGCAAAGGAGATATTAATATTTCCAAAATCTGCAAGTACAACCTGTCCGCCGTGAGTATGACCGCTCAGGAACAAATCAATTTTTCTATCCTGAAGTTCACTGAAAAAATATGGCTTATGGAACAAAGCAATTTTAGCAGTCTCATCATAATTCAGATTTTTATCACTGAATAATTTTTTAGTACCGATGATCGTTTCATCAAGATAATTAATAAGAATGTTATCCGGAGCTGATCCGCTTTGTCTGGTATCCTCAATTCCCATTATACAAATATCTTTTCCTTTTATTGAAATGATTTCAGACTGATTTCTCAGTATTTTTACTGGAGATTCACTATTGACCACCTTAGAAATAAAATTAGCATCTGAAAAATAATCGTGATTACCAAGAGAAGAGTAAATACCATGCTGAGCTTTCAGAACTTTGAAAGCATGTACGAATGGAAATACTTCTTCCTTTTGTGAGTTAGTAAGATCACCTGCCATTAAGATCATATCAGATTTGAGGTCATTTATCACTTCAGCATATTCTCTCATCAGATTTTCATTCATATATGGACCTGAATGAATATCACTTATAAATGTGATTGTCGTTCCTTTTAATTCTTCAGGAAGTCCCGGAATACTGAGATCCACTCTTTCAATCTGATAATCATTTTTACTTAATACACCAGTCGTAGCGCCAATGAATGCGTACCCTGACACAAATGCGGCAGAAGTTTTTATAAAAGCTCTTCTTGAAGAATCTAATTTCTTTATAGATTTTTTGGCGAAGAAAGAATTAAATCTCTCTTTAAAGTATTTAATTTTATTTAAAAAATAATAGGGAATTGTAAATGGAGCTTTTATCAGCTTTCCGATAATTAGATAAAGTCCAATGAATAATACTGCTCCCTGAAATATATAAAAAGGAATGTAACCGTAATTGATAATCCAGTAAGGCGTCTTTGTTGAGGTGAGAAGGTTATAAATTACATAGAGATATGGTAAATTAAATATAATAAACGGATAACCGTAAATATATTTTAATTTCCGGTTCCCGGGAAATTTAGATATTAAAAAGTTTTTAAATGTTTTATAGGTGAGATAATGGCACCCAAAAAGTATTGAAAAAATTACTGTAAAAAAAAATATTCTGTTCCAGATTGACATAAGCTAAACTAACTTTATCAAGTTGATAAATGTTTCAATAAACCCTTAAAATATTCATTTATTATTTTTAATTAAATGTATCCTTTAGTCTTAAGTGGATTACTAAAAGAATATCGGATATTATATTCACTCCGAAATTTCAATTCAAGTAGCATAGTGAAAATACTTTCATTTTCACTATACTAAGCATTATTCTTTAAAAACATCAATTCAAATCTAATTTCGAACTATTTCCCAAATTTTAAAAACATCTATGACTAAAGTTAAACAATATTAAGTTTTTAAATTAAAAAGATTCGGAATATTTTTGTATTGAATCAAAGGAAACAAATACATCATCCCTAAAAGAATTATCTATTCTTTATATGATTTTCTTCATATGGTTTGATGTCAGGTTTAGAACCCGGTTTCAATATTGATTGAGACCGGCTTTACCTGAATTAGATTATTCAAATTTAATTAAAAAGATTTTAATTTTTATAAATCAAATAAAAATGAAAATGAAAAATGTAGATTTATTTTTGAAATTAACTGCAATATTTATTTTTTTTGGAAATTCAGCAAATTCGCAGCTATACTGGAATCAGGCATGTACTTTTTCAGGATCTGCTAACAGTTATGTTTCTGTTCCAAACTCTTTATCTTTAAACCTTACTTCTGATTTTACATTCGAAGCATGGGTAAATCCTGAATTAACCGGAATTTCATCAAAAGGAATTATTGCGAAAGGAGGGACTTTAGGAACTTCACTGAGATATGGACTTAGACTACTCAATACAGGGAGAATAAATCTCTTCACAAATGGAGTTCAAAGACTTACCTCTAAAAGCTCAACACTTATTCAAAGTAATGAATGGACTCATATTAGTGCTTCATACGAATCAGCATCGAATACATTTAAGATATATGTCAACGGTGTTTTGGATACATCATCAGCTGTTCCGGGTGCCTCACCATCTACAAATACTGATTCTTTATACATTGGAATATCAGGAAATTCTACTCCCTACAAAGGTCAGCTTGATGAAGTAAGGATCTGGAACAGGTGTTTAAGTTCAAATGAAATTTCTGAATATTTTAGAACTTCACTCGGCACTAACAGCGGAATTTATTTCGGTTTGAATCTATCCCTGACTTTTCAGAAAAGAAGTAATATTTCTCCGTTTTCATTGACAGATCAATCCGGAAAAGATAATAACGCAAGCGGATTTAATATAACCGCATCTAATATGACTTTTCAACCTTATAATACTATCAGCACAAACGAAGCTATAAATTTAAATGGTACTAATGATTATCTTTCAGCAAAAGACAGTTCCATGATGTTTCCTTTTAATAAAATAACAATAGAATGCTGGGTATATCCCAGAGACAGCAATATGTCTGTTGTAATAAAAAAACAGTCAGGTATAAATACTGCTTTTTCTTTAGCAGTCTCGTCAACAGAAATCAGAACAACTATTAATAATAATGTATTTACAAGAGCTGCAACAATTCCTCAAAATCAGTGGAGTCATATTGCTATTTCATACAGTTTATCTGCTGGACTTTTAACAACTTTTTTAAATGGCAATAGAATTGGGACTCAGTCTGCTTCTGCCGGAAGTATTTCAAATACAAGTGATTCAGTTTTTGTAGGAGGTGCACCCGGTCAATCTGAGTTTTTTAACGGATATATTGATGAGTTGAGAATCTATGCCATTTTTCATGATGATCTTGATATTATCAGAAATATGTACAGAGGAATTGATGCTTCAATAAAAAATGAAATATCATCAATTTTATTCTCGTATAAGTTTGACGGTAATACTTTTGATAATGCTGAAAGCGGTGGTCCGAAATTATTTCTTAGAAATAGAGCTAAGTTCAGTCATCCATCTGCAAATTTTAACACACCAAGATCACCATTGTTAAGTGGTCAGAATAACAATTATTATAAATCATATTATTTTTTACCGGTAAATAAAAAGATCCCTGAGACAGGCTCGGCGGGAATAGTTTTAAGTTCAATGAAAATAAATATGTCAAAACCTATAAACGATGTTGATGTATTTGTAAATTTAGAACATGCAAGCTCTTCAGATCTGAGAATTACTTTGATAAGGTCAGAATCATCAGATTCTATTTTACTTTTTGACGGAAAAATTACAAACAGTAGTGACAATAATATTTCACTAATATTTGATGATCAGGCTGACAGTACACTTGGCAATAATAAATACTCTTCGTTTTGTTCAGGGATAAAACCGCTTAATAATCTCAATTCATTTTTTTCAGGCATGGATTCAAAAGCTATGTGGACATTAAATGTTAATGATAATGTATCGGGGAATACCGGATTTATTTATTCATGGGGAATAAGATTTAACAACCTGACAACTCCGCAAACGAACTTAACATTGTCTTCATTTATCCAGGGCTTTTATAATCCAATTTCAAATCTGACGGTAACAGATACATTAACTGTAGAATTAAGATCCGTAGTATCTCCTTATGCACTGATACAAGGGTCTAAAGCAGTTTTAGAAATCAACGGAATTTGTCCGGTTAGTTTTGATAATTTAGATTATGACTTTTTACATTATATAGTTTTAAAGCACAGAAATTCTATTGAAACATGGTCAGATAATTTTGTTATTTTCTCGAATCAGTTTCAGGCTGTCCAGAATTTTAATTTGGATTCATCATTTGCTTTTGGTGATAATCAGATCAGAGTCGACGATTCTCCTGTAAAATATGCAATTTACAGCGGAGATGTAAATCAGGATGATGCTGTAGATGTGTCAGATCTTAGTCTTATTGATAATGATGCTTTCAATTTTGCAAGCGGATATATTCCTTCAGACGTTAACGGCGATGATGTAACGGATCTTTCAGATGGTTTAATTACAGAAAATAATGCAGTCAATTTTGTAACTAAAATTTCTCCCTGATCAATATTTATCTAAATAACTTTCACTCATATAAATATGAAAACAGTATTTGGATTTCTTTTATTGAAAAATTTCTAGAGTTATTTAAGCAATTCCGATAATATTGCAATCCTATCCCTTTCAAAAGAAAGCTGCTTATATTTAATACTTAGGCAGCTTTTACTATAACTGTAAAACACGGTATAAAATATATTTAAATTAACTTGCATATAAAATTAAGCATGCTTAACTTTATGCAAATAAATTTACACATGCGGACAAGCTTAGAAGATTATTTAAAAAATATATATTCATTACAGACAACTGACGGTAAAGTAACTAATATGATACTTGCTGAAAAAATGAATATCTCTCCTGCAGCAGTAAGTGACATGATCTCAAAGATCTCAAAATCCGGATATATAAAAAACACTCCATATAAAGGATTTGAGCTTACAAAGAAAGGTGAAGTAATTGCTATAAATCTTGTGAGAAAACACCGGATATGGGAAGTCTTTTTAGTAAAGGATCTGGCTTATCCCTGGGAGAAGGTTCATTCGGAAGCTGAGAATCTTGAGCATGCTTCATCTGATGAATTGATTTCCAGACTGGAAGCATTTCTTGGAAATCCAAAATTTGATCCACACGGTCATCCGATCCCTGATAAGAACGGTAAGATTCCAGTATCTAATCTTACTTGCTTGTCTGAACTAAAAGTTGGGGATAAAGCTGTGATAAGGCAGGTCTCTGATGAAAGTTCAGAAGTGCTTCAATATTTATCTAAAGCCGGTCTAAAACTAAATGATAAGATCGAAATAATTGAAAAAATATCTTTTGACAATTCAATACAGATCAAACTAAAGTCGAAAAATATTTTCCTAAGTGAAAAATTATCAAAGAATATATTCATTACAAAAAATTAAATGAAAAATTTAAATCTATTATTAGTAGCAGTTATAATAATCTGTTCAGGTTGTAAAAATGATAACAGTACTGAGGAAGTTTCCAGCGGAAAAATTGAAGCAGTCTCATCAATAAATATCATCAGCGATATAGTTCAAAATATAGGCGGTGATAAAGTCGATTCATACAGCATTTGCGGAGTCGGTGTAGATCCTCACACTTACCAACCTAAGCCGTCCGATCCGAGAAAGGTGAGTAAAAGTAAAATTGTCTTTATAAATGGTTTTAATCTGGAGCACTGGATAGAGGAAATGATCAAAGGAGCCGGCGGTGAAAAAAAAGTTGTTACTGTATCTGAAGGAATTACTCCTATGACAGATGAAAAAGGGTTTGGAGATCCGGATCCGCATGCATGGTTTGATGTTGCAAATGTAAAAACATATGCTGAAAATATTGCAATTGGTCTAAAGGAAATTGATCCGGAAAATGCTGAATACTATGAAGCAAATTTGAAAAAATATCTTTCTGAATTAGAGTCATTAGACAACTGGATTAAGTCTGAGATTACAAAGATCCCCGAAGATAAGAGAATACTCATTACATCACATGATGCATTCAGATATTTCGGCAGAGCATATGGACTGGAAGTAAAAGGTCTTCAGGGAATTTCCACAGAAGCAAAAGTCAGGACAGAAGATTTTAAAAATATTATAGATCTGATAAAAGAAAAAAAGATCAGATCGGTTTTTATTGAAACAAGTGTAAATCCAAAACTGCTCGAACAGATCTCGGATGAGACTGGCGCACAGGTCGGCGGAACGCTTTATTCTGATTCCATAGGCAATGAAGGAACTGATGAAGGCAGCTATATCGGAGCAGTAAAATTTAATGTGAATACAATCGTAAATTCATTAAAATAAATATGAAAAGAAGAACTAAAATAAATTTATCCATTTTACAATTTCTGTTAATTGGAAACGGAATTTTATTTTCTCAGGAATTGCCTCCAATAGTTACGGACAGACCTGATATCACTGAGTCTGCAGAGACTGTTCAAAAAAACAGATTGCAGATCGAGTCTGGTTTGTTATATAACAGAGATCAGGGTTCATATTATGATTCTCTTGATCAGGTTGTAAATTTTGCAAATGAATTTATTACTTTGCCAAATGTATTGTTCCGCTATGGAATAAATGACTTTATGGAATTGAGACTTGCGTTGTCAGTTACAATAAATAATGAAGATTATAATGGCAAGTATGAAAATAGCAGTATTACTAATTTTGATGCTCCTTCTTTTGGGCTTAAATTTAAACTGGGAAAGCAGGACGGTATAGAGCCTTCAGCTGCAGTCATCATTCAGGCAGTCAGTCCGGTATTGAGTACAGAATCGGAAGATGATTATTTTGATCCTTCAATTATATTTTGTTTTCAAAACACTGTATCAGATAATTTTTCATTAGGATATAATGCCGGTCTAAACTTAGATGATGGTTTTGGCCAGGGGGACGGAATTTTTCTTTCGTTGTCAGGAAGTTATTCTTTCTCAGAAAAAGTTTCAGCTTTTGGAGAGATATTTAGTTCAACTAATTTTTATTACCTGGTACCAAACAGCGGTGCAGATATTGGTGTTACATACTTAGTCAGTAATAATATTCAGCTTGACCTATCTGCCGGTGCAAGTTTAGAAAATATAAAAGATGATTATTTCTTCGGCACGGGATTTTCAATCAGAATTCCAAATTAAAATTATGAATGTAATCAAAGTTAAAAATCTTACAATTGCCTATAAAAAAAGACCTGCGATAAAGGGAATAAATCTTAATATCGAAGAGGGAAATATCATTGGCATTATCGGTCCAAACGGAGCGGGAAAATCTACATTGCTCAAAGGCATACTGGGACTGCTGCCGATCGAGACCGGTGAAGTGAAGATCTTTGACAAACCTGTAAAGGAATCTTTGCAAAGGCTGGCTTACATTCCTCAGAAGGAACAGTTTGACTGGGATTTTCCGATCAATGTATCCGAAGTGGTAATGATGGGAAGATATCCGCATCTCAGTCTTTTTGGAAAACCGAAAAAAGAAGATCATGAAATTGTAAAAGAAGTTCTGAAAAAAGTAGAAATGACAGAACATGGAAACACACAGATCAGAAATCTTTCAGGCGGTCAGCAGCAGAGGATATTTATAGCCCGTGCACTTGCACAGGAAAGCGATGTTTATTTTCTGGACGAACCTTTTGTTGGTGTCGATGCAAAGACAGAGAAAGCTATTTTTGAATTGATCAGAGAACTTAAAGAAAAAAATAAAACGATCTTAATTGTTCATCATGACCTGAGCAAAGTCAGTGAATATTTTGACAAAGTCATTATGATAAATCAGACTTTGATTGCATTTGGTGATACTGAAAAAGTATTTACTGCAGATATAATAAATAAAACCTATGGCGGCAGACTTACAATTTTACAAAAAGCTGAACAATTAATAAACAGATGACAACATGGAAACTATAACAAAATTTTTAATTGAACCGCTGCAGTATGAATTCATTCAGAGGGCACTTGTAGCCTCGATAATGGTGGGGATAAGCTGCGGGCTGATCGGTACATACATTATGCTGAGAAGACTATCGCTGATCGGTGATGCACTGGCACATTCAGTATTGCCGGGAGTTGTGATCGGGTTTATGATCTCGGGGAAAAATCCGCTGGGTTTATTTTTAGGAGCTTTGGTAGCCGGAATATTGACTTCAATTCTGATCAGCTATGTTGAAAGAAATTCGAAGATAAAAGAAGATACTTCGATCGGCATTATTTTCACGGGAGCATTTGCTCTGGGAATATTACTTGTGTCACAGCTTAAGCAGGTTCACATAGATCTGTCTTCATATTTATTCGGTGATGTACTTGGAGTTTCGGATTCAGATCTGATCATGTCATCTGTGATCACAGTATTTATTTTAATATCAGTGATTTTATTTTACAAACAGCTTTTAGTCACTTCATTCGATCCGGTCATGGCTTATATAATCGGCATATCGACTTCACTTGTGCATTATTTTTTGATGACGCTGTTATCGATGTCGATTGTTGCAGGACTGCAGTCAGTTGGAGTTATTCTAATAATTGCGATGCTGATCACACCTCCGGCTACGGCTTTTCTTTTGACGGATAAATTAAAACCGTTACTGATACTTTCAGTTCTGATCGGAGTATTCTCATCAGTCATTGGATTATATTTATCTTATCATTTTAATTTTGCATCCGGAGCTTCTATTGTATTAACAGCAGTTGTGATCTTTTCACTAACATTTCTTTTCTCACCTAAGGAAGGTGTAGTACAAAAGTATTTCAGAAGGAAAAGAAATTCGGGTATCAATCTTACAGAAGATATTTTGAAATATTTATTCAATGCCGAGGAAAAGCATATTGAGGAAGACTTGTTTTCAAAACTTTCCTTAGAGCTTGGTTTATCACAGAATAAAATTATATCAGCTTTAAAAAGAACTGAAAGAAACGGATTAATATCGGGTGATAAAAATAATTATAAGCTGACGGAAAAAGGCAGGGAGCTTGCGACAAAACTTGTCAGATCACACAGATTATGGGAGACATATCTTACTGAGAAAAATATTGTTGACATGGACAGTATTCATCAGGATGCAGAAAAATATGAACATATATTATCAGATGATCTGATAGCAGAAATAGATGAAGAGCTTGGTCATCCGCAGAAAGATCCGCATGGGTCGCCGATTCCGAAGAAGAAGGAGGGTTGATAAATTTATAATTTACTGAAATTTCTATCGAGTCATTTCTATAACATTTTTAAAGCGTTTTCACAGAAACCAGTTGCATCATAATAAAAGGTAACCGTAGCAGTAGTAATCTTTTCTTTTCTTTTTTGCTTCTTTTTTCTTTTCTTTTGTTAATAATGTTAGTATTGTTAATATCTTTATTTCCATTTTTATTTGAAATTCATTTTTAAAATTGTGTTTATTTTTTTTGCAATTTTTTCTTGTAACTCAAAAGGATTTAATTTATTTCTTTTCCTATGCAGCTCTAATTTTTTTTTATCCTCAATATCTTTTGATTCATATAATTTCTGAAATAGTGTTTTAGGCTCTTCATGTTTTCTCTTAATCTTTGAACCTATTCTTTCCTTTGTCTTTAATTTCATTGACGCTAAAAAGAAATTATTAAAATCATTAAATTCATTTCTATAAAGATCATTTAATAATTCAAGTTGTTCCGGATTGTCTAATCTGTCATATCCAATATATTGTCTGATCTTTGTCCAGTTTTTTTCTTCTATATGTGAATTATCATTTTTATTATAAGCTCTTGAGCGTGTATAATTTACTGGTTCTTTTCTATGCTTAAAATATTTTAACAATCTGTAATTCATAAATTCTTTTCCATTATCACTGTCTATTCCTTTTATTTGAAATGGCAATGTCAGTTCTATTTCTCTAATGGCTTTGAATGTGTTATGTTCTCCCTTTCCCCAGACTGCCCGCTGGGAAACCCAGCCTGTTGCTATATCTACAACGTTTAACGTATTTATATATTCTCCGGCTACGCTTGTACCGCAGTGAGCTACTAAGTCCATTTCTATATATCCGGGTCTCCATTCATCCCATTGATCTGTCTTTATTGGAATCAGATCTCGTATTATTGAGCCTGGTCGGGTTGTACATAAACCTTTCTTTTGATATTTGCTTCTAAACTTCGATAGTATCCTGTCTATTGTTGATGATGAAATAGTTCTCAGTAATTTTTCATCTTCTTTACTTAAATCGGATATAGATTTTTTATATCCTTCTATCCATAATGGTATTATTGCTACCATTCGTTATGAACAAATCAAATTTGATTTTATCCAAAGAGTCTTTATAAACTCTATAACTCCTTCTGTATAATATTTCTTTTTGCGACCAGCTCTTTTATTCTTTCTATTTTTTCTCTCGCTTAAAAACTGATTCAATTTTCTTATTGCATACTTTCGGTTATAGTTACATACTTTACAGTACTCATCAAGTATTTTTTTCTTTCCTTCTTTATCTGATTTGCGATATCGTATTGCAATCTCTTTCAGATATTCTTTTTTTGAATTTTGGCTCATAATTTTACCGTTTTTTATTCTTTAACAACGGTTACATTAATTATGATGCAACGACCACTAATTGAATCACCCTTGGGTTACATTAATTATGATTCAATGCGGAAAAGTTTTGTTTTAATAAAATGATTAGTTTGTTAAATTTGTTTTATTTACATTGCAATAATTAATATCCAAAGATATGAAGGCTTCAACAAAAATATTTCTTGCATTAATTTTTTACACATCTCTAAGTACTTTCTTTTTTCAAAATTCTTTTGCCCAGTTGGTTTCGGATTTTCATGTGAATGAAGATAGTACCAGTTATAGTCAATATGCAGCTAAAGTTGGTAGTGATCAAAATGGTAACTTTGTAATAGTTTGGTATGATAGTAGAACATCTGAAAATCCGAGGATTTCTGCTCAAAGATATAATCAAAAAGCTCAAAAAATTGGAAATAATTTTCAAATAAATAATGATCAATACCAGGCTTTCCCTTCTTTACATGTTAGAGAAAACGGAAGTTTTATAGTGGCATGGAGTGTCGTACAAACAAAGTTTAAAATATTTAATTCTTCTGGACTGCCCATAACCAATGAAATAATTATTTCGGATTCATCCGGTATGATTTCTTCTATAGGAGGAGATTCATATGGTAATTTTGTAATAGTTTGGGAACAATATAATTCAGCTTTAAAATATCAGATATATTGTCAATTAATTGATTCGTCAGGAAAATTAATCGGAAGTAAAATAAAAGTTAATGATGACAATTTAGATATTCATCATAAAAATCCCGATATCACAATCAGAAATGACGGAAGTTTTATTGTCACCTGGCAAGATTCCCGTCCGCCATCTGTTCAAAACTCGGAAGATATTTATATGCAGATGTTTTCAAAAAAAGGCACACCTATTGGAAACAATATTAAAGTCAGTGATGATACAGTAAGGTATAATAAACAATCTGAGGCGAAAATATCTTCCGATACATCAGGAAGATTTTGTATCTCATTTACTGAATTTATTTTGAATGAAGTTCAATCGAATATTGTATGTCAACTTTACCATCCTGACGGATCAAGACAAGGAAATAACTTTAATATTGCCGGAAGTATAATAAGTGAATTCGGAGGAGTGATTTTTAAAAAAGAAAACGGTGATATGGTATCCGGTTATAGTTATTACAGCAATAGATATGAGCCTTATTTTCAGAGAATAAACAGTCAGGGAAATTTAACTGGTAATGGGTATTTAGTATCCACAGAATTTTCTTTTGCAGATAAATATTTTAATGACATTGCAGTCTGGGATGACAGGATAATCAGTGTATGGCAGGATAAAAGAAACGGTAACTATGATATATATTGCAACATCCGTTCATATTCAAATCCTGATTCAACAGTGAACATTCAGAATATATCAACAGAGATTCCAAATGAATTTAAATTATTTCAGAATTATCCAAATCCGTTTAATAACACAACGCAAATCCGATTTGATATTTATACTAATGATCAATACAGTATGTCAGTTTATAATAACCTTGGTCAGAAAATAAAAGAAATTTTTAAAAATTACTTATCACCCGGCACATATAAAATTAGCTTTGAGTCAGGTGAATTAAGTTCTGGAGTTTATCATTACATTCTTTCTTCCCCCAACAAAATAAGAAAGAAAAGACTTGTGAAAAGTTTTGTACTTATAAAATAAAAAATTTTCTCATTTGAACATCCGCAGAGCGGAAGGAGGAATCAAAAATGAAATCACTCTTTTATTTTTTAGTTTTAGTATTTTTTTCAGTTAACCTATCATTTTCTCAAGAACCAACTCAATGTCTTCACACAGAGAACATTATTCAGGACACAATTCCAAATTACCTGCAGCCATGGTGGAATCAAATAAGAACAGGGAAATTAGCAGTTGTTTATGTAGATTTCCCTGACGGCAGATGGAATGATAATGGAGTTTTAAGACAACCTTATACTAATCAGCAATTAGATTCAGTACCAAATAAAGATGCAGCCGGCGAGGTCGGAGTAATTAAAAACACGAGCGGACAATTTGAAATGCAGGCATCTAAATACAGTTATTATGACAGATGGAACTTATTGTTCGACTCACTTGGAGTTTATAATGGTACTGCTCATCCTGATTTTTTATCTCATGGAGATTCAGCTTACGGTAGTATGAAGCAATACTGGGAAGAAGCTTCAAATGGAAAATTTGATTTAATTCCTTATCAAACAAGAACACCTGATCCTAATATTGATAACAGGTTATGGAGAGGAATCATTAATGACTATGAAATGGTCAATGGAATTCCTGTAATAAAAAATATATTGCTTCCTAAAAATAAATATGGAACAGATGAAGCATTTTCATACTTTAGATCTTATGAAGATACAGATTCATTATCAAATAAAGGAGTTGATATAATAGATGATACTAAAATTGCTATACAATCTATTTTTGATTTAAATCAATTCTATGAAAACGGAGGAATTTTAATGATTGTATTTGCAGGTTCACATCAAAGTTTTAAAGGCATAGGTCTTAGAGGTAGTTCAAATATATTTGTTGTAAGAGGAAGATTTAATCAAATATCTAATTTAGCTAATACCAGAATAGATGGATTTGGTATTACAGCTCATGAATATGGGCATATAGAATTTACATGGGATCATACAAATTCTGCCAGATATGATATTATGAATGCTTTTGATGTTCATTTTAAAGATTGTCCTCAATTGCCTAATCCTGTTTTCAGATTAAAAGAGGGTTGGCTTAATCCTATTGCAATGGAAAATACTCAGCAGATTCAAAGTTTAGAACCAATTGAAACATCTTATCAATGCGGAGTTATTACTATTTATGGAAAACCAAATGCAGCACCTGACTGGAGTTCGGGCGAATGTTACATTGTTGAGAACAGAAGAAGAATAGGATTTGATAGAAAAATTGCAGAATCATTCCCAGATTTATTAGGAGGATTACTTATCTGGCACTACTCTCCATATAAAAACCATCCTGATCCCGTATGTGGTGCCGGATTTGACAAATCTGTTAAATTTATTTCAGCAGTAGGTAATCCGGATCTATGTGGAAGCAGAGGAGATCCGCAGGATTTCTTTGCATATGCTCCTAATATTCCACCAGGCTCTGTAGATTATTATAATATAGATTCAGCTAGAACACATTCCGGTGATGACGTTAAAACAGGGATTGAGCTTAGAAATATTAGGCAAATTAACTACAGTGATTTAAATAGTTCTATTAAATTTGATTTAAATTATTTGATATCGGAACCAAAAGTATATGATTACATTGTCTATCAAAGAGAATATGTTGCAAGAAAAGTAACTTTGTCTAATGATGTTTTTTATCACGAAAAGGATATAAGTGAATTTTATAAAATTCTTCCGGGTACTGTTATAGATGTTGGCAGTCAAATGAGAGTAAAAAATATTGAAGCAAGAGGTGAGACAAATAATATGATAACTTTTAAAGGACCTAGTTTTTCTAATAGTTCAGGTAACTATATATCCAATTATAATAAAGGATTTCATTTAAATCTTTTAACCGGATTTCAAGATATTGACAGTTGTTATCTGGAAAATATTAATATTCAAAATATGGCAACAGGAATTCCTGAAATTACCTGTAATCAAATTTACCCGTTCCCTATTAGTTTAAAAAATATTATTGTAACTTCAAATTTCACTGATAAAAATGATTATGACTTAGATATATTTGGAAGTTACATTAGTGAATTAGATTTATCAAATATGCAGATTTCATTCAGAATTTTGACAAAATTCACAGAAAATGTATCCATTAATTCATCCCGAGTTTCTTTTTACGGCAATAATTTTTTTGCACACGATAAAAATTATTTATATACTAATTCGAAGATTGACAATTATCATGAGAATATAAACCCCCCTGCATTTTTTTATGAATTAACTACTGGAGAAGGCTGGCAGGGAATTAGGATGGATGGTGGAGGAATTGAATTTAGACATCATACAAATAATTCATTAAAGATTAAAAATGCTAATATTGGAATTGACATAACCGATCCAACAGAAACTGTCATAATAAAAAATATGACATTTGAAAATAACAAAGATTATGATATTTCATTATATAAAACAAAAAATGAAAATGGTGAAATACCTGTTATTAGTCAAAATATATTTTCTCAAAATAATCAAAATCCAAAAATTGCAAATATAATATTAAGTGAATGTGAACAGGTTAGTATTGATACAAATAATTTTAATAATACAGGATATTTTGGAATCATATTGATGAACAGTCAAAATCCAATAATTAATTATAATACAATAACAGGAGGGAATTTAAATGGGACTTCATCAAGCGGAATATTCAGTTACGGAACAAATGGTTTTATAAAATGTAATACTATTACTCAATGTATGAACTATGGAGTTCTATTGGATAATTCACAACCGGTATTATTTAACAATATTATTGCTGCAAACGGGTTGGGGTTGTATTTATCAAATAACTCAAATCCAATTATGGCTCCTGCTTATCTTTTAGATCAAACATATGTATTAGGAGGTTATAATTATATACATCATAATGGCAGTGAGGAAATATATTGTAATAATTCGAAATATAATTACAGTACACCATTGATGTATAAAGGGTTCAATTCAATAGTCGATGATAGTCCAAATTTAAATGATATATTAATTTACAATAAAGAAGTATCAGGAGCAGTACCTTTTATTGATTGTCCATATAATTATTGGGGAGGAGGAAGTCCGTCAGGAAGGTTATTCCCTGATTATTCATTTAATTATGCAGATTATCTCACAAGTCAATTTTCATATGCTTGTGATGTAATCTCTGATCCTGCTGAAAACTCTTCCGAACCAAATGAATATTTACTTTTAGGTAATGTTTTGAAGAATCAATATTTGAATAATTTTGAAAATTCTATAAACTACTCAAATCAGTTGCTATCATTGCAAAATTCAGAAATAAATTCTATTATTTCATTGAATAATCTTTTTACATCAAACATACAAACTGGTGGGAATTTCAATGATCTTAGAAATTATTATTTAAATCAAATAAATTTAAATCCTGAAGATACAATAAAAAACAACAAACTATTAAAACTTTCTATTGAAAGTAAAATAGTAATGAATGAATTAGAATCTGCAGTTTTGGAATATGATGAAATTTTAAATAATAATTTAGATGAAGAAATAAGATTTTACACATCTATTGAAAGAAGCAGAGCAATTAGGTTATTATTAGACAGTTTGTTAAGTTTTTATCAGGGAGATAACATAAGTCAGGATCTGAAACATTTATACGAGAATGCAATAAATGTAAAAAGTAATCCAAATTTTATGAATCAATATAATAATTTGCATAATGAAGATTCAAGAAATATTGAATCCAATAAAACCAATAAATCCAAGAATAGCATTAAAGCTGTAAATAATTTTAATGCTTTAAGAAATAATATTAATGAAAGAATTTCTAATCTTGATAATTTAAACGATAGGGATAAAAGAAATTTAATTGTTGAAAAGAATATTTTGGATCTGGCAATAAGCAATCAACTAGATAATATTGCTTCAATAAAAGATAAACTTCAGTATTTAAATCAAAAGGAGATTGTAGTACCTTTAACATATAAACTTTCACAAAATTATCCTAATCCATTTAATCCTACTACTAAAATTAATTTTTCAATTCCAAAAGATGGTAAAGTAGTATTAAAGATCTATGATGTTTCCGGAAAAGAAGTATATACACTTGTTAATGAATTCAAACAAGCCGGTAATTACAATGCAATCTTTAATGGATCAAATTTATCAAGCGGTGTTTATTTTTACAGATTGAATGCTGGTGATTTTGTTGAGTCGAGACGAATGATCTTGCTGAAATAGTTTTTTCAGTTAATAGTTAGTATTTAATAGTTAGTAAATTTGTATTTTTAAAACAGAAGACAAAATTATTTATTTTAAAATCTTATACAGGATATTGTTAAAAACGGTATCCTGTATTTTATAATAGAATATTTAAAATAATTTTTTATTTAAATAAATGAAGAATTAAAAAGTTAAAAAAATACTAATCATGAATTATATAGCATTAATAAAAAAATACGGTAATGGATACAGCGCTTATATACCTGATGTTCCGGGTTGCGTATCTGCTGCCGGTACAAAAAAGGAAACTTTAAAACTATTAAAAGAAGAACTGATTATTCATCTTCATGATTGTTCTGATAACACTTCTGAAGAAACCGGATCGAAATCCGTTCGACTCTCTAAAGATGTTAAAATTATTACAAATCCTTCCTGAACATTTCCATAAGCTTCTCCGGCTCTTTAAGAGAATGAAATCCGAATTTCTCATACAAAGAATGCGCATCTTTAGTAGCGAGAAACCACCTTCTTAAATTTTTTAAATCGCCGTAATTCAGTATGACTTTCATCATCCATTTGGAAAGTCCCTTTCCTCTATGCTCCTCTAATATAAAGACATCAGCAAGATATGCAAAAGTAGCTTTATCAGTAATTACCCTTGCAAAACCAACCTGAGTTTTTTTATAATAAAGACCAAAGCATACAGAATTCCCGATCGATTTTTTTGTAGTTTTTAAAAGCCTATTCTTTGCCCAGTAAGAATGGCTCAGATATTTCTGAATAACTTTTATGTTGAGAAGTGATTTATCCGAGCTTATCAGATAATCACCTTTAGTGAAATTTGTTTTCATAAAAAAATTTATGTAAGATAATAAATTTAATTAAAACATATTATTTAACTTTTAATAACGAGACTTTATAATTATTTTTACGCGTGATTTCAACAATAAAGGCCGTTTTAATTTCGATCCATTGCGTTATAATCGCAATACTTACAATTATTGTATCCCCCATAGACAGGCGAGGCAGGATCACACATTATCTCTCCAAAGTATTTGGAGGAGTAATTTTATTTATAGCCGGAGTAAAAGTCACTGTTTCAGGAACAGAGAATCTGAATAAAGATGAAACTTACATTTTCATTTCAAATCATCTTAGTTATTTTGACATTCCGATACTGATGAAAGCAATTCCGAATAATGTCAGATTTATTTATAAGGACAGTCTGACAAAGATCCCGATACTCGGGTGGGGAATGTACCTCGGTGGTTATATTCCGATCAGCAGGGAAAATATTAGAGATGCGATGAAATCTCTGAAAGCAGCAGCAGTAAAAATAATTAACGGAATTTCTGTAGTGATATTTCCAGAAGGGACGCGAAGTTATGACGGCATTCCGGGTGAATTCAAAAGAGGAATGTTTGTATTGGCAGAGGAATCCAAAGTACCACTGGTGCCTACTACGATTACAGGCTCGGAAAAAATTATGCCCAGAGGAAAATTTGAAATAAGATCAGGAGATGTACATGTGAATTTTAGTTCACCTGTCGATTACAGAAAAGACAAAGAACTACTTGATGAGATCAGAAACATTATCGTAGAGCAATTAAAAATTAAAAATTAAAAATTTATTTAAATGCCTGTTACAATAAAAGACGTTGAGAAAATTGCCAAGCTTGCGAAATTAAAGTTTAGTGAAAGTGAAACAGGTAAGCTGCAGACAGAGCTTAATCAAATTCTCGAATATATAGATCAGCTTAATGAGCTGGATCTCGAAAGTGTTGAGCCGCTTGAAAATATAAACGAAACTTCAAATGTTTTAAGAAAAGATGCTTCGGAAAAATGGCTTACCACTGAAGAAGCATTAAAAAATGCGCCTTCAAAGACAGGTAAATTTTTTAAAGTACCAAAGGTGCTGGATAAATGATAATAGCCGGTGTCATACCCGCAAGGTACGCTTCCACAAGATTTCCGGGAAAACCGCTCGTGATGATAGACGGAAAGTCAATGATACAAAGGGTTTATGAACAGTCACAAAAATGCAGATCCGTCAGCAAAGTATTAGTAGCGACAGATGATAAAAGAATATTTGATCATGTGAGATCATTCGGAGGTGAAGCAGTAATGACTTCCGTCAAACACCGGTCCGGAACGGACAGAATAAACGAAGCCGTAAAAAATATTAAATGTGATATAGTCGTGAACATACAGGGTGATGAACCTTTTATTCATCCGGGAAATATTGATAAAGCAATAGAACCTTTTTTAAAAGATAAAAAATTAAATGTTTCCACTTTAGCTATAAAGTTCAAAGACCTTTCTGAAATCAAAGATCCGAATGTTGTGAAAGTTATTTTTGATATAAATAATTATGCAATATATTTTTCAAGAGGAATCTTACCTTATGATAAGGATTTAATTAGCTCTGTAAATGAAAGATCAACTACAAAAAAATATTATAAGCATATAGGACTTTACGTTTACAGGAAAAGCTTTTTGAGTGAGTTTGTAAAAATGAAGAAGAGTTATCTGGAAGAGAGTGAAAAGCTTGAGCAGTTAAGGATACTTGAGAACGGTGAAAAGATCAAAGTCATTTTAACAAATAAAAATTCAACAGCAGTAGATACACCTGAGGATCTTTTGCTGATTAAAAAGTAATCAAATAAATAATCAAAAATAAATTGAGAGAAGTTTTTTGATTCAATATCCGCAGAGTCTGAAGAGCACGTGACTCTTCGGGAACATATTGTGGATAATAATAAAGTCGGTTCATTTTTAAAAAATTAAAATTTAATAAGTTTTGCATCAGACAAAGTATGTGTTTTTAACCGGAGGTGTTGTTTCCTCACTTGGAAAGGGGATTGCCGCAGCTTCACTGGGATTACTGCTAAAGGCAAGAGGATTAAAAGTCACAATTCAAAAGCTGGATCCTTACATCAATGTAGATCCCGGTACAATGTCGCCTACTCAGCACGGGGAAGTGTTTGTGACTGAAGACGGAGCGGAAACTGATCTTGACCTCGGGCATTATGAAAGATTCCTTGATGAAAATATGTCTCGGGCAAATAACATGACGACCGGTCAGATCTATAATGAAGTGATCACAAAAGAAAGAAGAGGTGACTATCTCGGCGCAACTGTTCAGGTGATTCCGCATATTACTGATGAAATAAAAAGGAGGATCCGAGCTTTAGAGTCAGTGAAGAAATATGATGTAATAATTTCTGAGATCGGCGGAACAGTTGGTGACATTGAGTCTCTGCCGTTCCTTGAAGCGATGAGACAGATAATGTTTGACGTGGGAAAGCAAAACTCATTAAGCATTCATCTG
>DAORRV010000016.1:0-33374 GCA_035443185.1 Ignavibacteria bacterium
TGAGTTTAAGACAATGGAAATAAAATATACCAAGAAATAGTAAGCTTTTTTTTTATTTAGAATTAATCCTCTGTAAATTATTTTACAGGGGATTTTTAATTTCCGCAAAATCCATGAACTTAAATTTTTAATCCAATATTTATTCAAAAATTAATATTAACTCTTAACTGCTATCTGTTAACTACTAATGATTGAACGGTCTCTTTTTAATAATGCCTCCTTTAATATCATTTACACTGCTGTTCACAATAAAAGCTTTAGGATCAATCTTTCTAATTTCTGAATAGAGTTTACTTACCTCCAGTCTTGTAATAACAGTATAAATAACATCAATATTTTTAAACTCCCCGCTCTTTCCGTAACCATTTTTACCTGTATAGATTGTGACCCCTCTGTTGAGAACATTTATGATCATAATTCTTACTTTTTCAGAATGGTGGGAAATAATTGTTATGCCCATATACTGCTCAATACCTTCTATAATAAAATCAACAGTTTTAGAGGCAGACAGATAAGTAATGATAGAATAAAGTGCAGTCTCAATTGAGAAAAAATACGCAGCGGATGAAAATACCAGTAAGTTAATTACAAAAATAATATCACCTATACTGGTTCCGAATTTTCTGCTAATATAAATTGCCAGAACTTCTGTACCGTCGAGCACTGCTCCGCTTCTTATTGTTAAGCCGATCCCTGCTCCTACAAAAAATCCTCCGAAGACAGCGACCAGTAATTTATCATTGGTGATCTGTGGGAAAGAAAACACTGCCATAACAAGTGCCAGTCCGCCAATGACAAGTGCCGTCTTGATGACAAATTGCTTTCCTATGACATTTAAGCCCAGTATAATAAATGGAAAGTTAATGAGAATAATCAGTATGGAAAGAGATATTTTACTCAATTCGGAAATAAGAATTGCAATTCCCATTGCCCCTCCGTCAAGAAAATTATTCGGAAGTAAAAAACTTTTCAATCCAAAAGCAGCACTTGAAATACCAATAATTGCGAATATAAAATTTTTTAAATTTGCAATTAAAGATTTTCTTAATTTCCTGAGTTTTCTGGCAATCTCCAAAACACTTAATGTATTTTCTGAATTTGATTTCAGCCGGTGTTTACGAATGAATTCTATTAATATATTTCTCCAGAGATTTCTCAAATAAATTTTATAGGTTTGTTTTAAACTGAATTACAACTTAATGATTTTATCCTTCAAATAAAAATAAAATAATTCATAGCTTCAATAATATTTCAATTAATAAATATTTTAAATTTTTCAATAGTAACAATCTATTCATATTTTTATATTTATACCTAAATCGAAAAGTTCTTTTGGGAAACTTATTCAGTCCTACATATATAATTTGTGACATAGAGACCACAGGTCTTTCTCCTTTTAACAACAGAATCACGGAGATCGCTATGATCAGGCTCAGAGACGGTGAGATCACGGATAAATTCGTAAGATTAATTAATCCGGGTCAGCACATTCCGTATCACATCACAAAGTTAACAGGCATTACGGATCCGGATGTTTTTAACGAGCCTTCATTTGAAATGCTCGCACGTGACATAATGAATTTTCTTACTCCGGAAAGTGAGACTGACAATGAAGTCTTTTTTGTAGGTCATAATGTAGGATTTGATTATAAATTTATTCAGCATTCTTTTCAGAGAGCGGGTATGAATTTTGAAATGAAAACTCTATGTACCTGCAAACTTTCCAACAGACTTCTCAAAAGACTTCAAAGCAAATCTCTCAGTAATGTAGCTGCACATTTAGAAATTAAGATCAAAAAAAATCACCGCGCATATGATGATACTCTTGCAACTGCAAAGATCTTTCAGTATTTTCTGAGTCAGCTTTCGGATAAATATGAATATGAAGATGTTAATGAAGTAGTAAAATTTCAGAATTCAAAAATATACGGAAGTGAAAATCTTTCACCAGCTTTAAAAAGGACAAAGATCTCGCTGAAGGAATTACCAAATAAACCCGGCGTATATTTCATGAAAAGTAAGGATGGTGAGATTTTATATATTGGTAAGGCTAAAGATATAAGAGAAAGGGTTTCGGGATATTTCAGACACAACTCGGAATTTCCTGTAAAGCTGAGAAAGCTGTTAAGAAATATTGCTTCATTAGAATATGAAATTACGAATTCCGAATTATCTGCTCTGATACTTGAATCAAAAATGATAAAGTATCATAAGCCGAGATTTAATTCAGCATTAAAAAGATACAGACATCATCCGTTCTTAAAAATTGATGTGCAGAATGACTATCCGAAAATCGAGAAAGTATATGAGATAGAAAATGACGGTGCGTTTTATTATGGACCATTCAGAAGCGGAATGACAGTGAATGAACTTTTAAAGGAAATTGACGGTGAATTTTTACTTCGTAAATGTGAAAACAAAAAGATCAAAGCATCTAAGGATCATTCTGTCTGCATGTATCATGAAATCGGCAGATGCAACGCTCCGTGTAATCTGACACAAAGTAAATCTGAATATGACAATGAAGTTATGAAAGTACATGATTTCATTACCGAATCAGAAAATAATTCTGTACAGAATCTTTATGAAATGAGGATGATGGAATTTTCTGAAAGCATGGATTATGAAAGTGCAGCATTTATTCGAGACAGATTAAAGGATATCAGAAAGGTAATGAGCTATCAGAAAGTAATTACTTCGGCAATAAACGGAAAAAAGCTAATTATAAAATGTGAGAACGAATCTGCGAAAGAATTTTTCTTCATACATAACGGCAAACTTGCCAAGACATATACATTCACAAATGAAAACCCGACGGATCAAAACGAGATACTGGAAGAGTTAACAGAGTCCACTGAATTTCTATTTTTTTCATTGAGTAAGTTTGTAAAGCATAAATTCAATCCGGTTGAATTAGACGAAATTAAAGTAATTTCAAACTGGCTGGCATTAAATAAAGACAAGAACAGTGTATTTGAAATCAGGGAAGATCATTCACTTAAAGATGTAATGAAATTTTTTATCGCATAAAAAAAAACCCGCTTCTTTTGGATTGAAGCAGGTTTTTATTATATTTGATACAGTTAAATTTTATTCTTTTTTATCTTCATCTTTTTTATCTTCATCTCTATTTTCATCCTCTACTACTTCAAAGTCAGCATTCTCAACATTAGCGTCTTCAGTTTTTGCTTCTTCACCGCCGGGTTGTGAACCAGCCTCCCCTGTCTGCTGTCCGTCTGCACCTGTCGATTGCGAATACATCTGAGATGAAGCTTCATTCCATACGGTATTGTATTCTTCAATTGCAGTGGTCAAAGTGCTTATATTATCACTTTTGGCAGCTTCTTTTAATCTGTCAAGAGACATCTGGATCTTTGATTTAGTTTCAGCGTCAAGCTTCTCTTCAAATTCCTTAAGCTGCTTTTCACCCTGTGATACCATAGCATCAGCCTGATTTTTCATTTCGATCATTTCTTTTTTCTTTGCATCCTCACCTTCATTTTCTTTAGCATCTGTTTTCATTTTTTCAATTTCCGCATCAGAAAGACCTGAAGAATGAGTGATCTTGATCTGCTGTTGTTTACCGGTTCCTTTGTCAGTAGCCGCAACATTCAGAATACCGTTTGCATCAATATCAAATGTAACTTCGATCTGGGGCGTTCCTCTTGGTGCTCTTGGAATTCCTCCCAGATGGAATCTTCCGATAGTTCTGTTGTCAGTGGCCATTGCTCTTTCACCTTGAAGTACATGAATTTCAACTGAAGGCTGATTATCTGCAGCAGTCGAAAATACCTGTGATTTCTTTGTAGGTATTGTTGCATTAGCTTCAATAAGCTTTGTCATGACTCCGCCAAGTGTTTCAATCCCAAGTGAAAGCGGTGTTACATCAAGTAGTAATACATCCTGTACATCACCCGATAAAACTCCACCCTGAATCGCAGCTCCTATAGCAACTACCTCATCAGGATTCACACTTTTATTCGGCTCTTTTCCAAAAAGCTTTTTTACAGTTTCCTGAACAAGCGGAATCCTTGTAGATCCGCCGACGAGAATAACTTCATCGATATCATTCATGCTGTATCCTGAATCCTCAAGAGCTTTCTTACAAGGACCTTCTGTCTTTGCTACGAGGTCACCGATCAGAGATTCAAATTTTGCTCTTGTAATATTTTCAAGAAGGAATTTTGGACCTTCTGCTGTTGCTGTAATGTAAGGAAGATTTATTTCTGTTTGTGAACTAGAAGACAATGCTTTCTTTGCATTCTCAGCAGCTTCTTTTAATCTTTGCAGAGCCATTGGATCTGTTCTGAGATCAATGCCTTCTTTCTTTTTGAATTCATCTGCAAGATAATCTATCAATACCTGATCGAAGTCATCACCACCGAGGTGAGTATCGCCATGAGTAGATTTAACTTCAAATACACCATCACCTAATTCAAGGATCGAAACGTCAAACGTTCCACCACCTAGATCATAAACAACCACTTTTTCATTAGCTTTCTTTTTATCAAGTCCGTAAGCAAGCGCTGCTGCTGTCGGCTCATTGATAATTCTTTTCACTTCAAGACCTGCGATCTTACCAGCATCTTTTGTAGCCTGTCTCTGTGCATCATTAAAATATGCAGGAACTGTGATAACAGCTTCAGTAACCGGCTGTCCGAGATAATCTTCGGCAGTCTTTTTCATTTTCTGAAGAATCATAGATGAAATTTCCGGCGGAGAATAAATTCTTTTCTGTCCTGAATTTTTATCATCTATCTCAACTCTTGCTGTATCACCTTCACCTTTTATAACTTTGTATGGTACTTTTTTTATTTCTTCTGTCACCTCATCAAATCTTCTTCCCATAAATCTTTTTATGGAGAATATTGTATTCTGAGGATTTGTAACAGCCTGTCTTTTTGCAGGATCGCCAACTAACCTGTCTCCTGTCTTTGCAAAAGCAACGGCAGAGGGTGTTGTTCTTGCTCCTTCTGCATTTGGGATTACTACAGGGTCGTTTCCTTCCATTACAGCTACACAGGAATTAGTCGTTCCTAAATCTATACCAATGATTTTACCCATAATATTATTTTACCTTTTTTTTAATTTTATTGTTTAGTCAATGAGACTTTACATGAAAAAAATAAAGGGCGAGCTTTTCTCACCCTTTATTTATTGTTAATTAAAATATTGTTTTACTTATTTAATATTGATCTCTTTTACAACCGGCTTTGCTTCTTCTACTTTTGGTAAAGTGATGTTAAGCAATCCGTCTTTGTATTCAGCATCGATTGAATCTGTTTTAATTTCTTTTGAAAGGTTAAAACTTCTGCTGAATTCACCAAAATAAATTTCATTTGTGATCAGATTTGTTTCTTCAGTCTTCTTTTCATGTTTCCTGACACCATTGATACTTAACACATTATCTTCAAGAGAAATCTTTACATCTTCCTTTTTCATTCCGGGGATTTCCATATTGATAAAGAAATTATCTTTATCTTCCGAGATTCTTACCTTTGGAATAAAATTTGTGTTTGGATTAGAATTATCTACTTGTCTGAATAATGGACTGGTGAAAACTGATCTGAATGTATCATTTAATAAATCTGAGTCTTTTTTGAATTTAACTATGTTCATTTTCTTTTCTCCTGTATTTTAATTTATTAATACACTTCGTATTATTTCAATTATCGTGCCATGACGAATAATACGTTTTTGGCTATAGAATGAAGAATTGACAAATAATTAAATGAAAATAATTTCAATAAATTGAAAAATGGTGCACTGGTTTGAAAAATATTTCAATAAATTGAAAAATCCGAATCCCTTTTTAAAACAGGATCCGGATTTTCTGATTACACCAATACCAATTAAAAAAATTACATATTTATAGTCAGAGTATTATTTTCAGAATTATAAGTGGTTTTATAACTTTTAAGATTATTTTTTGCAGGTCCGCTTAAAACTTTTCCTGACTGAGAATAAGTAGAACCATGACACGGACATTCAAAACCTTCTCCTCCAAGATAATCGACATCACATTTTTTATGTGTACAGACAGTCTTTAATGCAATGAATTTACTGCTGCCGGTTCTTATTACAATTGTTGAATCATTGATCATAGCGTGACCTCCGGTGCTTTCAAGTGCAGGATATTCTGAAAGATTTATAACCTTTGCTTGAGTCGAATCTATTTCCACTGGTGCAGATGCGATCAGTTTTTTTATGTCAAGTGAACTTAATGCCAGACCGCCGATTGCTATTGTCTTGACTGAGTTTTTTAAAAAGTCTCTTCTGTTTAAATTTTCTTTGCTCATTATTTTAAATATTTAGTTTTTTAAAATTCTAATAAATTATCTGATCAGCAGCATTTTTTTTGTTTCAGTAAAGTTTTCTGTCTTTAAGGTATAGAAATAAACTCCGCTTGTAACATCCGAAGCATTCCAGTTTACATTATAAGTACCTGATGATAATCTTTGATTTACAAGTGAAGCTACATTCTGACCTGCTGCATTATACACTTTCAGATCGACAAAACCAGATGATGGAATCGAGAAATTTATTTTAGTTTCAGGATTAAATGGATTTGGAAAATTTTGTGAAAGTTTATACCCGGTTGCAATTTCATTTATTTGAGAAATTGAAGAAACAGCAACATTTATTATGCCTGACATATCAGGTGCATGAGGTGTGCAAACATATAGATATTTACCCGGAACTGTGACTACATACATATATGTAACAGCATTGCTGCTTAATTCTGCATCCCAGGAAGCAGCTCCGTTGGGAAGTACTGTTCCTTGCTGACCATCGCATGTTGTAGTATGACTTCCACTTGTCCATGTCCATTTTACAGTATCTCCCACTGTTACATTTACTAACACAGGGGTAAAAGAAAAATTTGAAGCTGTAATATTTACTATTGTTGCATTAGAATTTACAGCACTGAAGCTTATTAAAAACATGAACATTATTGCAAAAAACAATTTTGAATTTTTCATTTAATATATTTTTAGTTTATTTATTTAAAATCATTTTATTGAATTTACTGAATACTGAGCCGCCGCCGTTATAAATTACACGGGTTCGTAAAAAATAAACACCGCTCGCAAATTCTGATGCATTCCAGATCACTTCGTAAGTTCCTGCATGCAATTCACTGTTTACAAGAGTTTCAATTTTCTTACCGGCAATGCTGTATATTTCCATATTTACTATTGAATTTTCAGCAATAGCAAATTTAATTTTTGTTTCGGGATTAAACGGATTCGGAAAATTTTCACTTATATAAAATCCATCAGGTATTTCAGAAAAAGTATTTATTATGCTAGTACTCTTATTTGTTCTGGCAGAAACTGTATTTGTAAAATCCGACAGACCAAATAAATTGTATGAGCAGACTTTATACAAATAAATATTGTCCGGTGTCAGACCAACTTCCTGATAAGTAAGTACATCAGTCTGCACAGTATCAATATATCTGAATTCAATTTCATTGATCTCTCTTCGGGCAATAATGAAACCGGACTCATTATAGGAATTATCCTGCCATGTAATTGTGACAGATGTTTCCGTAATTTCAGCTATTAACAGATCAGATGGTGCCCGAGGAATTATTGATGTATCAATTTCAGCAACTGTAGAAGCAATATTTGAATACGCTGATCTTATGTTACCAGCATAAGCATAAACTCTGTAAAAATACTCAACTCCATTTGTTACCCAGTAATCCGCAAAGAGCCTGTTATTCTGACCTGTGCTTCCTATTGTTTCCCAAACTACGCTTGTATCAGCAGTCAAAGATCTTTCTACATAAAACCCTTCTTCATTATTTGAATTGTCATCCCATTTAACTTTTATATAACTTGAATCCTCAGGTTCGGCTTCAAGATCTCCCGGAGCATTTATAGTCTGTGAAAAAATATAACCTGAGATCAAAACAAGATTTAAAGTTATTAATAAGAAATAAAGAAATAATTTTTTGGTGATAATCATTTTTCAGAAAAATTAGTTATTCAAAAATATAATATATGCATATGAAACACAAACAAAAATAAGGATATCCGTAGGATTCTAATTTAGATTAAAATACAGATTTATTTTACTTATTTTAAATCCTTTGAAATTCATACAAAACTAAACAAACGGGAAATTATTCTTGAAAGTTACCGACGATCTTTTCCAGCTTATTAAATCACTTGAGCAATCCGAAAAGAGATACTTCAAAATTTTTGCTTCAATGCACATTAAAGATACTGATAACAATCAGTACCTGAAACTTTTTGATGCTATTGATAAACAGGAAAATTACGATGAAGATGATATCAAAAAAAAATTTGCAAAAGAAAAATTCATTAAGCAGATCCATGTTGCAAAAAATTATCTATACAATAACATTTTAAAAAGTCTGCGTTTATATCATTCTGACAGATCCAAAGTCAACGAACTAATGGATATTCTCAGAGATGTACAGATCCTTTACGATAAATCTCTTTATAAACAATGCAGGAAACTCCTCGAGAAAGCTAAAAAAATAGCATACACTTACGAAAAGCATGCTCAGATACTTGCAGTAATAGACTGGGAAAAAACCCTTGCCAGAACAAGCTCTTACTCAAATACCGATGAGGCTGAACTTATTTCATATTATAATGAACATAATGTTGCTACTGAAAAACTAATTAACTTAAATGAATACTGGAACCTTGCGACTAAGGCATTTATGTTTAGAAAAAAACAAGGTGATTTTAGAGACAGAAATGAGTTAAAAAAATTCAACAGCATCTTTGAAAACGAACTGTTGACATCTGAAAAATTCGCTACTTCATTTCTTTCAAAAACATTTTATTACAACCTTAAAGGATTATATTATCTGACAAATAAAGACAATAAAAATCTTTTAATTCATTGTGAAAAAATAGTCAGACTGCTTGAAGAAAATCCTGTACTTTTAAAAGAGGACAATTACATTGCGTCACTATATAATCTTTTATTGGTTGAGATCGAATTAAAAAAATTTAGTGATGCACTGAAAACAATAAATAAAATAAGAAGTATCAAGACTGACTCTTCGACTTTACAGGCGAGGATATTTGTGACATCATATGATACGGAAATAAACTTATATATGAAATCCGGAGAGTTCCGCAAAGGCGAAAAACTTGTTGTTGAGATTGATGAAGGTCTTGTTAAAATGAAAAGTAAGATCAACAAGGAATCCAAAATTTTATTCGCTTACAATATAGCATATATTTATTTCGGATTAAAAAAATATGATGAATCTCTGATCAGAATAAATGAGATCATAAATGACAAGGAATTAAAAATCAGAGAGGATATTCAATGCTTTGCAAGAATTTTAAATCTGCTTATACATTATGAACTCGGAAATTATGACCTTATAGAATATATTATGAAATCAACCAAAAGGTATCTTTCTAGTAAAAACAAATTCAATAAATTTGAATCCATTACATTAGGTCAGATCAGAAAACTTATCAGTGAAAAAACAGAAGATAAGAACTATCTGTTTATAGAATGGAAAAAAGAATTAGATAAAATATCTGATGACATAATGGAAATAAATGCTTTAGAATATTTCGATCTTATTTCATGGATTGACAGTAAGCTTACGGGGGAGTCCTTTATTGATCTGTTAAAAAGGAAAAATACTTAAAAGGATTTTTTGAACTAACTTTTAAAGCAGGTATAAATAAAGAATAAAAGGGTGATACTTTATTAATATATTTTAATGAACAGAATTTTTATTTTGATAAAAAATTTTAAGTAAATCTAAATAATGAGCAGAAACATTAAAGCTCCTACCGGTAATAAACTTTCATGTAAGAGCTGGACCACTGAGGCAGCATTGAGAATGCTGATGAATAATCTTGATTCAGAAGTAGCAGAAAGACCGGAAGATCTTATCGTATATGGCGGCAGCGGAAAAGCTGCAAGGAACTGGGAATGTTATGATAAAATTGTAGAATCTTTAAAAGTTCTTAACGATGATGAAACTCTTTTAGTACAATCAGGAAAACCTGTTGCAATTTTTAAAACACACAAAGATGCTCCAAGAGTAATGATTTCAAATTCTCAGATAGTGCCGGCATGGGCTGACTGGGATGAGTTCAGAAGGCTAGAAGCACTTGGTCTTACAATGTACGGTCAGATGACAGCAGGTTCATGGATATATATTGGCACACAGGGAATTTTACAGGGAACTTATGAAACATTTGCATCATGCGCGGACAAACATTTCGGCGGTACACTTGCCGGACGATTTGTACTTACTTGCGGACTTGGTGGAATGGGCGGAGCTCAGCCTCTGGCAGCTACACTTAACGGAGCTGCTATCCTCGGAGTGGATGTGGACGAAAGCCGGATTCAAAAAAGAATAGATACGGGATACTGCGATGTCATGACTCATGATCTTGATGAGGCACTGCAATTAATCCTTGAGGCTAAGCGGACAAAAACCGATAAATCGGTTGGCCTCGTCGGAAACGCTGCCGAAATTCTTCCCGAAATTCTCAAAAGAGGAATTATACCTGACGTCGTCACTGATCAAACCTCTGCTCATGACATGCTGAACGGTTACGTTCCAATGGATATGCCTTTTAATGAAGCCATCACACTCAGAAAATCCGATCCGCAAAAATATCAGGAACTTGCACGAAAGACCGTTGTGATTCACTGCAAAACTATGTGGGAATTTATGAAGAAAGGTTCTGTCGTTTTTGATTATGGAAATAATCTGCGTGGTGAAGCTTATAATAATTGTTTCAAATCCGCTTTTGAAATTCCCGGATTTGTCCCGGAATATATCAGACCATTATTCTGTGAAGGAAAAGGTCCTTTCAGATGGGTTGCACTATCCGGAGATCCTGAAGATATTTACAGAACTGATGAAGTTATTATGAAAGCATTTCCTGATAATAAACCATTACACAAATGGCTGAAAGCAGCCAGAGAGAAAGTTCATTTTCAGGGATTACCTTCGAGGATATGCTGGCTTGGTTACGGAGACAGAGCAAAGGCAGGGAAATTATTTAATGATCTAGTCAGAGATGGAATTGTTTCTGCGCCAATAGTTATCGGCAGAGATCATCTTGACTGCGGAAGTGTAGCTTCTCCAAACCGAGAAACAGAAAAAATGAAAGACGGTTCTGATGCAATTGCTGACTGGCCGATCCTGAATTTTGGACTTCATTGCATTGGAGGTGCAAGCTGGGTTTCACTTCATCACGGAGGTGGTGTGGGAATTGGCAATTCAATTCATTCCGGAATGGTGATCGTTGCAGACGGAAGTAAAGATGCCGAAGTACGTCTGGAAAGATGTCTCACTTATGATCCGGGTATGGGAATTGTGAGACATGCTGATGCCGGATACGATCTTGCAATCGAAGAAAAAGACAGGTTTGGAATCAATATGCCAATGCTTTAAATGTAAATACAAAGATTCAAACTTGAAATGATGTACTATAATAATTAATTTAATACGAAAAATTTTAACAAGACTGGAAAATAATTAATGAAACTATCTAAACCGGGTGCACTGAATTTTTTTAATGTTGTTTTGCTTGCAGTTGCATCTATTCAATATTATCTGCTTACTCCCCTTAATGAATACAGCGAAACTTATTTACAAACTGTGCTGGATTTTGATTATAAATTTAAACTCATTCCCGGATTCCTGATATTTTATATGTCGATTTATATTTTACTCTTAATGGTAATTTTATTTATCATAAAGAGTAAAGAAAGCAGCGATCTTACAATATTTCTGCTGGCTACAATATTTTTATGGAGTCTTGTTAATTTTATGCATGGATATTTCCCGATAATGAATGTACTAAGACCAAAAGTAGAAGGAGCTGGTTTTTTCTTTGAAGCATTAAATAGTCTTTATAAAAATGTAAAACCGTTTAACACACTTCCAAATTGGCATGTAGCCACTGCACTGCTTCTGTGTATTGCTTATGTAAAGAATAAATTTAAACGGCAAATTATTATTTATATCTGGGCACTTTTTATAATATTATCACCACTGTTTCTCAAGATGACTTATATCTTGGATGTCATAATTGCGATACCTCTTCCTTTCCTGTGTTATTATCTTGCTGAAAAAATCTCTACAGTAAAACTCCGAACTGAGAAAGTTCAGGAAATTGTAAAAACATTTTCGCTGGAATCTTTAGTACAGTCAGTTGCAATTGGTATAAGAGATGAATCTACAATTTCTTCACTTATAGAAGGTCTGACAAGGATCGAAAAAAGCATGAACGAAAAAGATAAATCTGAATTAACTAATATTCTTTCAGGATTTGATCCTCCGCTTACTTCACTAAAGCAGGTTATTAACAACATGATTGAATCCATTTCTGCAGAAAAACAATTATCAAAAGCCCAGCAAATATACGGTGAAAGCAGCAAATCTTATTCTCCTTCAGATACTGAAATAAAACGTGTAACAGATGATATGATCTCAGATGCATGTAAACCGTTTGACAATTCTAAATTCAGACATGAACTTCTCGAATTAAAAAGAAGGAATACAGGGAAGATCAATACTACCTCAATAGAAGAGCTTGCAAAAGACAGATCAAATGATATTATTTTCAGATTTAAAAGTTTTGTAGAATCACATAAAAAAGATATACCCGTTATAAATAAGATCTCGGGACCAGCTGATGCGTTTTCGGAAATTTCTTTTGACGACATAAAATTATTTTCAAAAGAATTAAGAAAGCCGCCTTATGAAATTTCGCCCGATGAAGTCTGGAATGCTTTTTACAGAGTCGAACCTGACCGCGTAAAGCCGCTATCCGATCTGAATAATTCAGTTAATGTAATTTCACTTACTCAATTTGTAACTGGTAAAATTGAAATGCTGGAACCCTTTGGTGATATTGTCGACAGAAAATTTAAAAACTGGCTGGTCGAAAATGAATCTGCCGGTAAGAAATATTCAGAGGAGCAAATGGAATGGCTTAATATGATGAAAACATATGTATCTACTTTTCTTAAAATTGACATGATGAGTTTTAATGATCCGCCGTTTATTAATAAAGGCGGTGCTGCACGGGCTTATAATCTTTTTAGTACTGATCTTAATAAAATACTTTCTGATCTTAATGAAAGACTTGTTGCCTGATAATTTCATTTAATCGTTTTATAATAATCTTATCTAAAAATAAAAAAAATGTCATCAGAGTTATCTATCTGATGACATTTTTTTGTGATCTGATTTATCTTTATTTTAAGGTTTCATAACTGCGACAAAATTATCAGCATTATTTGAAGTAACAGACAGATCTGTCAGATCTGCAACATTATCTCCGTTCACATCTGTAGAAATATATCCCGCTGCAAAATTAAATGCATCATTATCTATCAATGATACATCTGAAATATCAATTACACCGTCTTTATTTATTTCACCGCTGTATGAACAATATCTTCCCAGTGTCAGCACAGAGTTATTTCCAAAAGACTGTGAAGCTGATGTTGTAAAATTGAAATTTGAAATTACATTTGATATAGCAATACCTGCTCCGGACCATGTCTCAAGTGCATTTCTATGAGAAGTCTGAATGAAATAATTTCCGGCCGGTGCTGAAAAATAAACTTTTCCGTTTCCGTTTGCATCAAGAAAAACTGAAAAAGAATCTACAGCTGCATAAGGTGAAGTACTGTTTCGGATAAGGAACTTAACTGTATCCTGAACCTGAGAAGCACCGTTCCACATGGCTTCAATACCTAATGTTACATCAAGTGTCAGTTGCCCTAAAGTCCCATCGAGATTTATATTCTGAGCAAGTATGTCACCCGATCCTGAACGGTTATCACTCCAAACCATAGTGACCATTCCGCTGGTATTATCCATTGCTGATTGCCTTCTGACCTTACTGCTTAAAAATGAAGCGGCAGTAATAATATTTCCGGACCATAAAGATTCTGATGAAGGTCCTGTTTTCAATCCTTTTACAAGTGTATTTGCACTTGCAAACTGTGATTCAGAATATGAAACTACTACACTGGTATCATTAGAAAGTGCAGATATAAAACTAAGCTGATTATTATCCATTGCTTTAAATTCTTTACCTGAAGTTCCCCACTGCTGATTTCCTGCGGCATCAAATTTTTGTCCGTACAATCCACCTACTACCGTTTGCGCGCCATTTGTTTCAGTCCAGAAAGTTACTGTCTCACCGGTAGAAGGCAGGTAAGTAGTCGATGGACTGTAATGTTGATTTGTAGAAAGTGTAGTTGCCTCAGTACCGTTCTTTGGAAACTGTGCTGCACCTGTAGAATTAAATCTCTGAACCCAGACACTAGATCTTGTATTTACATCTCTGTCATCTGTCCATGTATAGACTGCTCCGTCCTGACCGTCACTTACAAGTGTAGGAATGTAAGAAAGACCATAGATCCTGCCGATATTCTGAACAGTATCCTGCGGAGCTGTCCAGAGTCCGTTTCCATTTACATCAAATTTTTGTGTAAAAAGTTTTGTCGAGCTTGTAGTTACAATATTTCCAAGATATACGATCCATGACATTATCACATTTCCTGAATTGGATTTTATCAGTCTTGCATATTCCCATCTTTCTGCTCCTGTTCCTCTTAATTTCTTCGGCGCAGATCCCCATTGCTTTACGCCTGCAGAATTCAGTTTCTGCATTGCAATAATTCTGTTGCCTCCTGAAATATACTGCCACGCAAATACAAAATTACCATCTGAAGTTGTAGTAACTACAGGAATATTCTGAACTATAGTAGTAGAATCTGTAAGTGAAATTCCGTTAGCTCCCCAGAGGAAATTTCCGGTTGGACTGATCAGATAAGCAAACGGATTCAGTTGTGATCCGTTTCTCAGATCTGTAAATACGAGTACAGCATTATCATTTGCATCTACATCAATATTAAAATCCTGCAAAAAAGTATTTTGTGTATGATTACTTATCAGCAATCCGTTGTTTGGAAACTGTGGAACTCCGTGTCTGTCAAGCTTTTGCAAATACACAGAATAGTTTGGAACACTGTTGTCAAACCAGGTAATATAACATCCGCCGTCTGAAGTAGTAGCGATCTTAGGTGTTGCCTGATCTGAAGCTGCATTGCTGATCACTGTATTGTCAGATGCATTTGAAGTCCATTGCGTCATTCCTTCTGTCATCGTAAAGATCATCAAAAGAAATGTAAGTATGAAAATTTTCATAATTATAAAATTGGTTTATTATGTTGTTTAATTTAAAAAAAATATCGCTTTGTTAAAAATGTATACAAACTTATTAATAATCAGTAAATTGTTCAAAGAAAGAAAAGTTATGTTCTACCCATAAAATTTTTCAAAATACATTAATATTTCATTTAATTTAAAGCTATTTATACATATAATCTAAATATTTTTACCCATGAATATATTAAATTCAAAGCTGTTTTTACTTATTGATTCTTTTTCAGATCATGATATAAAAGAATTTAAAAAACTTATCACTTCAAACTTTTTTTCAAATGGCAGAAATTATAAAGGTCTGATAAATCTGATTTTAAAAATCAAGAAAAAAAAAATGAAGGAATATACATCCGATCAGTTTTATTCAGATCTTTTCCCTGATAAAAAATTCAGTGTTCAGACACTTGACAACAGGATGTCAGAATTATTTAAGCTTGCAGAGGAGTATCTGATCATTAAAACATTAAGGGAAAATAAAGCTGAAAGAAACAAAATTCTTTTACTAGCATTTTATAATCAAAAGAGCAGTAGATTTTTTGAAAAGCAATATTCTCGGACAAAAAAACTTATTACCTCTGAGCCTGAAAGTGACAATAAATATTTTAGTTTATCATTTATAGACAGATTAAATATTTCTTATTCAAATGAGAAGGTAATTTCAGAGAATACTTACACTAATTATTATGAACATTCACAATATATTACGGCGTTATTTTTAAAAAATTTATTTGACTTTGGATTTGAATTCATTCAACAGGAGCAGACTAACAGAACTTTTGATTTTAACATTGTAAATGAATTTCTAAAATCTCTTGAAATAAGCCCGTCAATAATAAATAAATTACAAAGTAGTGACAGGAGTATATTTAAAATTGTTATAATGGAATTTTATTTTTATAAAATGTTCAAAACTCCTGAGGAGATAGATAATTATTTTGAAGGTCGAAAATTATTTGTCGAACTCTCAGATTCTTTAGATGAAAATTATAAGATCTCACTATACAAAAAGCTGACAAACTATTGTATATTAAGGCAGAATCAGGGTATTAAAAAATTTCAGAAAGAATTGTTTGATCTATACAATGAACAGCTTAAGCTTGGTCATTTTCCAGAAAATAAAAAAGCATTTCCTTCTACTACTTTCAGAAATTATGTACTCATCGGCATTATCGTAAAAAGGATAAAATGGACAGAAGATTTTATAAAAAAATATTCGGAATATCTGCCGGAAGATAACAGAGATGATGAAATAAAATTATCATACTCAAAACTTTTTTTCAGCAGTAAGCATTATAAAAAATCCCTTGAATGTCTGACAAGTTTTAAAGGACAGAATTATATGCATTATTGTGATGCTTCAATCTTAAAATTGTGTACTTATTATGAAACAGAAAAATTTGAAGAGGCATTTTCAGAAATGGATAAGCTAAAACATTATCTGAGAAACCATTCTGAAGTACCTGAAATTCACAGGGAATATTTTCTTAATTTTCTGAAAATATATCTTCTGCTCATTAAAATAAAAACCGGTGTAAACAATAAAGATCTGACCGAGCTTGAAAATCAGATAAATAAAAAGAAGCTAAGGTCGAGGGAGCATTGGCTTAGGGAGAAGATTTCAGAGCTGAAGAATTCTGAATAGATATTCTATTTTAGATAAGCCATCAGGCAGTAATTCCTGACGGCTAAATTTTATATGAATTTTTTTTTATTTGCTAGACTTTAGCGCATCCAGTATATCCGACGGCTCTGCCCTGTTCCTGTAATCTGCATCGAGAAATGTGTAGATTATTTCTTTGTTTGTATCAATCACATAAGTTGCAGCAAGAGGCAGTTCATTACTTTCATCTCCGTTGTATGCGTGAAGGTCAAAACCTTTCTGATATGAATCTGCCACATCATTTGTCAGCTTGAAAACAATTCCGAATTGTCCGGCAACTTTGTTTCCGGGATCACTTAATACTTCAAATTCAAGATTCTGTTTTTCGGAAGTAGAGAGAGAACTGTCGGGAAGTTCGGGAGTCAATGCGATCAAACTAGCACCGAGAGACTGAAAATTAGGAAGCTCCTGCTGTAGTCTTCTCAGAGTAATATTGCAGTAAGGACACCATCCGCCTCTGTACCATGTAAGGACAACCGGTCCTTTTTCCAGATATGAATAAAGAGTAACTTCTTCACCTGCAGAATTTTTCAATAAAAAGTCAGGAGCAGTATCTCCATTATTTAGTGCATTTTCCAGAACGCCACTATTTACTACTGCCTGGGTTCCATCTGAATATATCTTTTTCTTTTCATCACTTGCCTTTAATTCAAAAGCTGCTTTTTTTTCATCAAGTAAACTTTGTAATGTTGGTAACGATTCTGTCTTTGTATTTTCTTCTGTTTCTGTTTGTGCGAAATTATTTTTAACCGGCAATAAAATTATACCTGTTAGAAATATTGTCATGAGTAATGTTTTCATTTTATTATTTAATATTAAAAAAATTTTCTTTTACCTCAAAGCCTCAAAGCCTTAAAGGATTTTAATTTTAATGTTCTTAGCTTAGAGTCTCCGATACTTAGAGGCAGATTCAATGTTTTCTGATAGTCTGTTCTTCAATTTCAGAAATCAAACCTTATCATTACTTATTGAATTCCCGCTAAAAACACGCCGGGAATGACTGTAGTAATGATAGTGGGAAAGACAAGTGAGATGCAGAGTTCCGGACATATCTTTAAAACTATCTCAGCTAAGCAAAGAATAGCTGATAAGTAATTTTCCATCAGCTCTCCACTTTATCCATCCTTTACCTGTAACTTTATAACTGTCATCATAAAGCTCTACCTGCATCCATTCATTCTGGATCAATACCGGTCTCATCAAATCATAAAGTGTAATAACTTCACTTGCATGATCAACATTATTGTGAAGAACTTTCTGATTTACCGGATCTAAAAATTCTACTGAATTTATTCTAAGAAAAAATTCGGGCCAGAAAATAATTTCACCTGCACTGCGATCCATATAGCCTGTCTGACCATTTGTAGAATTGACTTCCACTTCAATAAGATCTCTTCCAAGACTGATAACTTTAAAATATAAAATATCATAATCCATTTTTAAATGTTCCGGAACAAGCCAAGGAGGTGCATTCGTAATTTGAAAACCGCCCAATTCCGCCTGAGCAGTAACAATGCTGTCAGTCGGGGAAAGTTCCTGAAAAGATTTTTCAAGATTCGGCTGACCATAAAAATAGATCACAGGCTTTTCAAAAAAATTTGGTTTAAAAAATCCAAGTCCCATTTGAGTATCTTCAAATTCATCTTTTTTAAAATTAAGGTTTTTCTTTATGTTTAGATCAAAACCTGCTGTCTGAAATTTTCCTTCATTTTGTATATAATTGAATTTTTTCAGCTCAGATTTCTTTTCCATTTCTTTTTGACGCTCATTATAATTATAAGCCATTAATCCGGCAACAATTATTATTAATCCAATTAGTGACCAGTTAGCTGTTTTTACTGCTTTATCAGATGCATAAAAACAATAGATCATTGCAAAAACAAAACCCATTCCAATGGATATGACTCCATAAAAGAAAACTATTGCGCCTCCTGCAAGTCCCTGATCTTTTGCAGCACCAGTCAGTGCAGCCATAGTCATTCCTCCAAAAAAGAAAGCAATCAATGTAAGCAGATAAAGTAAAAGACAAGCGGGTCTGAATAGATTTTTCATAAAGTTTGATTGATTAATTAATTTAGTTAAGAATTTGAATTCTTACAGAAAGTAAAAGTCTCCAAAGCTGATTTTAGAAAATCCTTAAAAATAGATTTCAAATGTTAAGATATCAAACTTTCTTAAAAGTTTTGAAATATCAATTATAAAATAATTAAAAATTTATTGATTGAATTAAATAGTCTGTTACTAAATATACTTAAAATAATGAATTATAGGAACAGAAGTTTTAAATATTAAATTAACTTTCCGAAAAGTAATTTAATATTTATAAGACTTTAACCATAACGGAATTTACAAATTCAATATTATTTACTTTGTTAATGATCTCACCCTTTTTAATATAGCCGTATTTTTCAAAAAATGGTCTGGCAGTTTTACTTACGTGACTGTAGATTTTTTCAATGTCAGATATCTTTGCTTGTGATTCAATTTCATTTAACAAAGCTATTGCTACACCTTTACGCTGATAATCTTTGTGAACATACATAAAATCTAGATAGCCGTCATTTGCAATAGAACTGAAACCGGTAATTATTTTGTCTATTTCAGCTACAATAAAATATTGTTCTGAGATCTTTCTTTTGAGTCCGGCTGTATTTTTAGATGTATCAGACCAGGCTTTTATCTCTTCAGAAGTGTAGTCAGCAGAATTAATATAAATTACGGTATCACGATATAAAAATCGTAAATCATCAACATCTTTTTCTTCTGCACGGCGGATATTAATCTCGGACAATCTTAATTATTTGTTTTTGGGATTGAATGTAAAATTATAAAAATTTTGTACAACTCGCAATTTATTACTATAGTAAAAAAAATTAGAATAATTTTTAATTGAAAAGGAAAAAGGATTTTTTCGGAAGCAAAAGTACTTTCCAATTGATTTAACGTTTAGTAAAGTTTATTTTTATCATATCTTAAAGATCAATATTCAGAATAGACCTAAAAATTATTAAGTAATGGAAAGTTTTGATCTTTTTAAAATCTGATTTCAAATCCAAATTGACCGTTCATTAATTGTATTATTTAAAATTGAAATTCATGTCTTATGCCCTCTAGTAAAAAATCGGTAAAGATCCTCAAAAAGCCCATAAAAGGGAAGACCGTTTTAGATAAAAAAACTGTATCAAAGGACATGGCAGATTCAAATATTAAAAGCACTTCATTAAAAACTCAAACCAAAAAAGATCCTGCATTTAAAAAAGCATCTAAAAAACAAACTGTAAAAATCAGAGATTACAAATTGGAACCTGACAAAGCATTCAAAATCGATTCAAATATAATCCAAAAAGAAATCATAAAAAAAATCACAGGTGCTCCGGAAGATTTAGAAATATCACTTGAACCGGTAGAAGATAATTTTATTGTATATCAACAGACACCCGGTTTTACAAGTCTTGATAAACCGCTTGCACAGCTTTCTGTAAGAGTAGTAATTTATAATAAAGGTTCGAAACCGGTTGATCTAGATAAAGTAGTATTTGAGTATGATCAGGGATCAAAAGCTATAAAGAAAAAAATATCACTTCCTTCTGATCAGCTAATAATTGATCCGAATTATGCATGGGCGTGGCAGAACAGCAGAGATTATCATAAAAGCGGAGATGTAATATATTTAGAATTTCCATTTCCGGAAAAGCTTACAATTAATTTATATTTCAAAAAGTTTTCAATTCCTCTCATAATAACTAAAGATCTAAAACCATATTCTGTAAATCTTGATATTCCATTTAAGTCAATCGATTTTTCAAAAGAAGAATATCTGACAGGATATTCCATGCACGGAGGAGGTGAACAGGTATTTGGATATGATGTAGGCGTGAAAGCATTTGAGAAAAATGGTTGGAGGGAATTGTATTGGGGAAAGGACGGAAAAGAGAATAAGCATTTCAGGATTTGGGGTAAGCCGGTTTATGCAATGGCAGATGGAAAGGTTTTACACTATGAAAATAATATTCCGAATAACTGGAAACCTGATGGAAGCAAAGAGGGATTACTGAAGCAGGAGAATGAGCTTTGGGGCTCATTTGATCTTGGTGGATCTGGAAATCATTTTTATATAAAGCATGGGAAAGTGGTTGCACTTTATGCACATCTGCAGAAAGGATCTTTGAATAAAAAATTTCTGAAGAAGGGAAATAAAATAAAGAAAGGTGATCTGCTTGGTAAGGCAGGAAATTCAGGCAATTCAACTGCACCTCATTTTCATTTTCATATTAAAACATTCACAAAGGATTCAGAACCTGAGGGTGGAATATTCAGACCGCTGATATTCAGCAACGGTTATGTAATTGGTCAAAAAAACTATCTTACTCCAAAGTCAAATATTAACTGGACAAAATTAAATGAAGAAGGAATTCCCGGTCTGAATGATAAAGCATGTTTTATTTTTCCTTCCGAAAGACATCCTTATTGTGAATATCCAAACATATGGGGCGAAGTCTGCAAGTTTGGAATTCCTGAAAAAAATTATCAGGAGGAATTTGATAAGATCTGGACATGCGGTTATTATCCTGTATGGGTGAATGCTTTTGATGTAAAGGGAATTACATATTTTAATGTAATATTCCGTCCATCAAAAAATATTGACTGGGTAGCGGGACATAACATGGATGGAAGTAAATTTCAGAATGAATTCGATAAATGGGTCAAAGAAAAATACAGGCTTATAAATATAAATTCTTATTTACATAAAGGAAACGTGAAATATGCTGCAGTATGGATAAAGGATAGCAGCATAGATTGGTTTGCATATCACGGAAAGACTTTATCATGGCATGAAAATAATTTCAAAAAATACAGCAAAGCAGATTGGGTACCGGTAAATGTGTCCTGCCTGCATAAAGGCAGTAAGACTTATGTTTCAGCTCTTTGGGAAAAGAAAAACACCGGTGGATTTTATCTGAGGCCAGAAATGAAATTAGAAGAATTCGTAAATGCATTTAAACAATACTCAGATAAAGAAAAATTCAAGCTTGTATATCTCGACGGATATGTTAAAAATGGAAAGCCGCGACTCAGCGGGATCTGGTATAAGAATGCACCGGGTTATAATTCATGGTGGGAAAAGCATCACAAAACTGAAAACCAGTTTCAGTCAGAATATAACAGCATGTTAAAAAACGGATATCTTACAAGATGCATCGCAGGATATAGTCACAATAGTGAATCTTTCTTTGAAGGGATCTGGTCTAAGTAATCTGATTTATTAATATTCCTTTTAACAAAAAAAGAGGCTTACAATTTATATAAGCCTCTTTTTATTTACATAAAAATAAAATCTATTTAAGCAGTCTCTACTCCAAGCTGTTTAAGTCTTTTGACATGTGATACAAGTGCATTCATGAAACTTGGTTTGAGATTATAATCATAGCCAAATTCGTTTGCTGTTTTTTCTACTATCGGTGAGATCTTTCTGTAATGAATATGACAGATATTCGGGAATAAGTGATGCTCGATCTGAAAATTCAGTCCGCCGATATACCAGTTTAGGAATAGATTATTTCTTGCAAAATTAGAAGTCGTTCTTAATTCGTGAACTACCCAGTCATTTTCAATATTTCCATCTACATTAGGATTCAACTGCTCTGCACCTTCCACGACATGTGCCATTTGGAATATAGTACTGAGAACACAACCGCCGGTGAAATGCATTATAAAAAATCCTAATATAACCTGATACCATGTAAATTCAGTAAAGATAATAGGAAGACCGACAAAGAGTACTAAATACATAATCTTAAAGATCACCATTTTAACATATTCCATAGTAGGATTGTGTGCATGCTGTTTAGTTAATCCTAATTTTGTAAACTCTATTAACTGTGAAAAATCTTTAACAAGTTTTGAAATAGTAATGAATCCGTAAAGAAAAAAAGCATGAATATACTGATACTTGTGAATTTTGTGAAGCGGTGCATTTTCTGATAATCTTAAAGGTCCTCTCGAATCTATATCATGATCATAACCTTCAATGTTGGTATAGGCATGATGAAGAACATTGTGCTGTATTTTCCAGTTGAATACATTGCTCCCTAAAATATACATCGTCCATCCAAGAATTTTATTTACCCATTCATTATGTGAATAAGATCCGTGCAATGCATCATGCATCACACACATTCCTACTCCTGCCATTCCAAGTCCCATAATTGCTGATAATAACATTGCTATCCATCCATTCATTGGAATTAATAAGATCAGTATAAATGGAAGAAGATAAATTGTCAGCATTGCAGAAGTCTGAATAAACAATGCTATGTTACCTTTTGGTGAAATATCGTTTTCCTTAAAATAATCATTTACTTTTTTGCGGACTGTAGTTGAGAATTCCTTTTGATGATTGTTATTGCTGATAAATTTTATTCTTTTCATGTAAGAAATTATGAGTAAGAATTACTCTTAAATAATATATTGGTTTGTAAAATTGAAGTTAAAATATAGATCCTAAAATACTCTTTTCAATTGATTTGTAAAAGTCTTTAGTATGTACCAATTTTAAAATGCGAATAAGTCCGTTTTGATATAAAATCTACTCAACTTAATATCCAGGGATGTCCGTCAGGATCAAGTATCAGATATTGAATCTTCCCTTCGCCAAAGTCACTTTCATTTAATTCAAATCCTTTTTTGAATGCTGAGTTTTTAAATTTATCAATATCCTTTACAAGAATATGAAATTTGTGTACGCCTTTCTGATCTTTTTCCGTATTTGAAGTTTCATTTGGAACAAGATGAAATACAATACCGCCAAGATTTCCTAAATATCTCTTCCATTTTTTTTTATCCATTTCAAATACTATCTCTTTAAATTCAATTCCGAATAGATCTTCATAAAACTTTACCATTTCATCGAGCTTGCCTGTGGCTATATCGATCTTTTCAAATGAGATGTTATTTTTTAATTTTCTTTTTTCCATTATAGACACATCATTATTTTTTTTTAGGATTTTTATATGGATTAGAATTTTTTGTCCACGTAAGAATTGATTCATCTCTTACTGTAGATGGTTCATCATCAGGCAAAGTATAATATGGATCGCCTTTGTCAAATCCTTTTGAGATCAATTGAACATCACCGCTTTTCATAATATTAATAATGGAATAACCAAAAAACTCTGCAGGTCCCTGACTACCGCCGTTACCTGCAATAATCTGATAAGTCCCTTCATTACCGGGTTGCATTCTCAGATAATCATGGATGTGAGCTGAAAGCATTGCAATGACGTGGTATTTATTAAGTTCAGGCCACAATACCGGACCTTCGGGAAGACCATCATGACCTGTATTGGGTTTGTCATAAGAGTAATATGGTTTGTGTCCCAATATAAAAATGTGTTCGATCTCAGGATTGTCTCTGTATTCTTTTATTTTTTTCAATATCCATGCTGTCGGAATGATTCCTTCAATTCCATAAGGATCCGTTTCAGTTGGCTCATTATATGTATCAGTATTCATTACAATAAACCCAACATTATTTCTGATAAAAGAGAATGTCATCTGTTCGATGATACTGTCAGAGCCGGTAATTCTCTCACGGTCTTCAGGCAAATATGAATGCATAAGTTTCATCCAGATTTCTGTCGCATCTTTCAACGGCCATTCATCATGGTCTTTTATTTTTTTATGAGTTTTTTTGTAAAGCATTTCATGATTTCCGGGAACAGCTACAAGTTCAATATCAGCCTTACTAATCTTGCTGAATGCAGTGTCTTCTAAAAGTTTTACCCATGCTCCAAGCTGTATGTCAAGTTCTTTTGTGTTAGTTTCTCCCAATACAAGATCTCCAAGAAAAAAGAACAGATCAGGTTTTCGCTGAATATTAGTTATTTCGTCACAGATCTTTTTTAGTACAGTTAAATTTGCAGTAGATGAATCAGTGGCGGAAGGATTATTCTGTTCGCTTTTATCTACTCTATTGCATCCTACAAAAACAAAACTGAAGATAACTGAATCGTTTTCATTTACTTTTGAAGTTTTTTCTTCGGAATTTTTTTTCTTTGTAATTTTTTCCTGAGTTCCTTTACACGATGTATTAATAATAAACAAAGGTAAACTCATCAGAAATAAAAGCGCTGTTAATAATATTTTCATGTTTCTTATCTTGCTAAATTCCAATTGATTTGAAAATTTTTCATCTTTCATATTTATTGAATTTAAATAATTATTCTCTGATAAAATAAACTTTACAGATACAACCTTCTTTAATTTTATAAACTGCTATCACATTTGCAATACTTCCGTCTTTTCTTCCGGTTACATACTCCTTATCTATAACTGTATTTCCCAGACTAATTCTTTCTGTTACTTCAGCTTTCTGCAAAGGATTTTGCTGCCATGCAGATATATATTTTTCACGCATAATTTCTTTACCCTTATAAAGTATTTCATCGGGGAAGTTAAATACTTCTACATCATCAGAATAAAATTTTAAAAACTCTATTATATTCTGATCATTGTATGCATCAAGCTGTCCCTGTGCAATTCTATTTACATCCATAATTTAAAGTTTAGCAATTATTCATTTTAAAAAGTTAACCAAATTTATTTTCAATTACATTAAGAATTTCTCTCCATGCAATATTTTTTGCTTCAGCCGATTCTTTATTAAATATTTTTGTGTGCTCTAAATTCAAACTGCATTTATTACCGTTTTGTGTAAATGAAATATCCAATAAGGTATTAATTTCACAAGGTCTATTAAACCCTTCCACATTCCAGTCAAGTATCAGTTTATCTTTAGTTATTTTTATAAAGCTACCAAAGATCTTTCCTCTGTTATTGAAAACAAGCAGAAATTTTCCTCCCTCACAAAAGTCAAAATTAATTTCGTCAGCCCCGGTAAGTTTAAAGATAGTTCCGTCTTTAAATAAGTTTAGGATTGCATTTGTATTTGCATTATAGGTCTTTGATAAAATAATTTTGTGAAAATTATCTTCATTCTCAATATTCATTATAATTTTTTGTTAATATACTTTTTTAAAAATGAACTATTGCTTACTGTATCACAAACAAGAAATGCTTTTACAAACAGATTAAAATTTTGAAGTACAATTATACGGTTTTTATGATAATTGTTTTTCATCAACAATAAATATCCTGTTAAATCTTTTTATTGAAATTAAAATTAAAGCTGTAGAAATTCCCATCCCAGCTCCTGCTATCACATCAATATTATAATGAACGCCGATTATCACTCTGGACACAGATACAAGGAGTGCCCATAATAAAGGTATGACAGATAAATAAATTTTATTTTTCTTTACTAAACACGAGATAGCAAATGCAAATATGACTGCTATAAAAAATGAAGATTGTGAATGCCCTGAAGGAAAAGAATTTTCGGACTCATTTACCCAGTCCGAAAGTAAAGGCGGATATATATCCAAAAATCTTTCGGGTTCAGACAATGTTTTTTCTCTGAGAAATTTTTTTTTATCTTTAGATAATTTTTCATAAAACAATATTTCACCCTTATCCGGATCTTCTGTACCGGTTATGAAATGTTGTGATGGTCTCATTTTATTGTATGAGCCTTTGAAAATAAAATAAGTAGATCCTGCATTAATTAACTGTACAAGAAATACTATTATTAAAAAAAATAAAACAGTTCTTTTATTTAAATGATTTTTTTTGGTTTGAAATAAAACATAAAATGCAAAGATTAAAAATGAAACTGCAATTCCATAGACACCTCCGCCCGCTGTTATAAAAAGCCATACAGGTGCCAGCCGGTCTTTAGTTTTACTTCCGCTGAATTGAAGATCGAACAGATTCAAAATGAGAACGAGCAGAATAAATATTGATAAAACCGAATTGAAAAAATATTTGTGAGATGTGTAAAGATCCTTAAAGTATTTCATAACTATTTTTAATAAAGAATTATTTTAATCTTACTAAAACATTGTCTCTGAGATAACTTCTGCAACAGGACTGATAAGATATTCTATGACTATTGTTCTAGGAGAGTCACGTGCTCTCCGGACTCTGCGGTTACTGAATTAAAACATTGTCTCTGAGATAACTTCAGCAACGGGACTTATAAGGTATTTCCTTCCTGTTCCTATCTCAATACAGAGAAATCTCTTTCTGCGTTTTTTACCTTTAATGAATCTGCCGGAATTTTTCAAAGTAAAGATCTGATTTTCGTTAAGTTCATCAAGGTGAACATAGTCAGATTCAGCATCATATTTTTTCAGATGCTTAATCAATTTCTCATCACTGCAGCTGGCCGCAGAAGGGTCTGTTGAATATTCTTTCAGATAATTATTCAGCTCTTCAGGAAAGATATTCAATTCAATAAAAAAATTCAGATGTTTCCCAAACTCTGATTTCCATTCCTTGCCGTGAGGTGCAACCTTACCGCTAAATTTCAGATAGCATGTGAGATGAGCGATCTCATGGACGAGTATGATCAGAAAGAAATATTTATTGAGATTATGATTTACAGTAATTTTGTGGGACTTGCCTTTGTAAGGGTGTGTGTAGTCGCCGAGCTTGGTATTCCTGGCTTTGGTGATCTTAAGAAGGAATTTGTATTCATCGATCCATTTTAAAATAAGATCTACTGATCCCTCGGGAATATATTTACTTAAGATTATTTTGTTACTCTCGGAAATAAAATTATTATTTTAATTTTTTAACTTCTTTATATCTGTAACAACTTTTTAGATGATCATTAACCATACCCGCTGCCTGCATATATGCATAACAAATTGTCGAGCCGACAAAGTTAAATCCACGCTTCTTCAGATCTTTGCTCATTGCATCTGATTCTTTAGTAGTCGGCTGAACGTGTTTCATTTCTTCCCAATTATTGTGAATCGTCTTTCCGCCGGTAAACTGCCAGATGTATTTATCAAAACTTCCAAACTCTTTTTGAACAGCCATAAATGCTTTTGCATTATCAACTGAAGAACGTATCTTAAGTTTATTTCTTATAATACCTTCGTCAATAAGTAATTCATTTAACTTCTTTTCATCATACTTTGCAATTTTTTTATAATCAAAATTATCAAAAGCCTTTTTAAAATTTTTTCTTTTATTAATAATGGTCGACCAGCTAAGTCCTGCCTGAAATCCGTCTAATAAAATAAACTCAAAATGCTTTCTGTCATTATGGACAGGATTTCCCCATTCTTCATCGTGATATTTTACCATCAGGTCTGATGAGAGGCACCAACTGCATCGAACTTTTTTATCTTTTATTTTAAATTCAGTTTTCATTTTTTTTATTCATTCCTGCCATTCTCATTAGCATAAACATTTGTCCGCGGTGATGAGCTTCATGTTCGATAAGATGATAGATGATCCATTTTTTTGAAAAAGTTCTTTCTCCCGAACCGGATTTAAAAGTAACATTTTCATCTAGTTCACTGTCCTTCATTGTAGCCATATAGTCAAGCAGATTTTTTCTTGCTTCATTCATTACTTCATGATATTCCGAAATTTCAATTGCAAATAAAGGAGGTGAAGCATCTTTAAATGCATCGTACCATACATCATAATAAGATCTCTTTTTTAAATCTTCAGGCTGCGTAATGCCTGACAGCACTTCAAGCCAGAAGATCTCACATTCCGCTAAATGCATTAAATATGATCCGATAGGAAATTCATTGCCAAGAGGTTTTTCAAATAATTGTTCTTTACTTATATCTTTAATGCCTGAAAGTGTAACCTTTCTAACATCGTCGAGCATATACTGCATGAGCTGCAGATTTTCATTCATATAATTTTTACTTTAGATTTTTAATATAATTAGTCAAGTCTTTCAAGAGCTAACCTGAGCTTATTCATTATATCTCCAATTTGCTCAATAGTACATGTACCAACAGCAACTCTATACCAGACAGAATCACCTGGAGATCCGAATGATGAAAACGGTACCAGAGCAATTTTAGCCTCTTCAATAAGAAAGTTAGTAACGTCAGCAGAATTATTCAGGGTCTTACCATTTTTAATTGTTTTCCCAATAAGATCGATCTTTACAGTCATAAAAATTGAAGCCTGAGGAACTATGGCATCCACTTGGAATCCGGCTTCTTTTAATTTTCTAAATCCTTCATAAAAAGCTTTTAGTCTATCATAAATTTCTTTCTTAATATGAGTAAGGAATGAATCAACTTTATCATAATCTGCATAATATTTAGCAAGAGCAACCTGTTCAGCTTTTGGAGCCCATGCACCCATGTGTGAAATAATAGATTTCATTTTACTGATCACTTTTTTTGGACCAAATCCCCAACCCACTCTTACGCCTGTAGCGCAGAAAGACTTGCTGATACCGTCAATAAAAATTGTATATTCTTTCATCGCAGGATTTATAAGGACAGGATTAAAATGTTTAGTCTCACCAAAGGTAAGCTGCCAGTAGATTTGATCAAACAGCAGATAGAGAGGTTTTTCGAATTCACCTCTTCTGTTATTTTCATTTACAATAAGATCACAGATCTCCGCAAGTTCATTTTCGGAAAATACAGTTCCGGTTGGATTCAGCGGAGAACATAAAGAAAGAAGTGAAGCTTCCTTTATAAACGGCTCGATCTCCTCAGCCGTAGGCATAAAATTATTTTCAGGTTTCGTTTCGATCTGAATAGCATTTGATCTGGTCAGATGAGTGTAATGATTATTATTCCATGAAGGTACCGGGAATATCACTGTATCATTTACATTTACAATAGTATTGTAAGCAGAATAAATAACTGGTCTGGCACCGCTTGTAATCAGAATTTCATCCATGTTATATTCCAGTCCGGATCTGTCATATAGATATTGCGAAACTACTTTTCGTAATTCATTTACACCGTCTCCCGGAGGATAATTGGTTTCATGATCATCATATGCTTGTTTAATCAGATCTTTCAGTTCTACAGGAATAGGAAAAATCTCCGGATCAAAATCCCCGATGGTCAGGTTGTAAATTTCCTGACCTGCGGCGATCTTGTCGTTTATCTGCCATGCAAGTTTGATAATTTCAGAACCAATAAGGTTCTCAGCCATATCAGAAACTATTAGTTCCTTTATTTTTATTTCGGTAAGATCATTTGACATAATTACAAATTAATTTTAGGGATATTTGGAATAAATGGAATATTAAGAATATAGTTAAATGAAATTTTAAATTTGATGAAATTTTTATTTCCCCATATAAACGTGAAATGTCACAATAAATATATTAAACAGGTAATAATAATTTTATATACATTAACAGTAAAATTTTTTCACTAAAGTCTTTGATTTCAAATAGTTATTTTTATACTTGATATAATATAAAATTAAATGGCTAAAGATAAAAACAACAACGTTAGAGATGACGAGAATAAAGAATGGATCGAATCTCTGGATTATATTTTTCAGACACAGGGACCAGAACGTGTAACAGAAATTTTAAGAAAGTTACAGATAAGATCTCAAAAATACGGAATAAGAATCCCATTCACAGCTAATACTCCATATATAAATACAATCCCGGTGGAATCACAGCCTGTATATCCGGGCAGCAGGGAGTTAGAAAGAAGGATCAAAAGCATTCTCAGATGGAATGCAATGGCAATGGTGGTAAGAGCTAACAGGGAATTGACCGGCATTGGCGGACATATATCTACTTATGCATCTGCTGCTACCCTGTATGAAGTCGGTTTCAATCATTTCTTCAGAGGAAAAGATGATCCGTGCGGCGGCGACATTATTTATTTTCAGGGACATGCAGCTCCGGGAATATATGCAAGAGCAATGCTCGAAGGAAGGATCACTGAAAAGGATCTTAATAATTTCAGAAGAGAATTATCTTCAGACAGAGGATTATCATCATATCCGCATCCATGGCTGATGCCTAAATTCTGGCAGTTTCCGACTGTATCCATGGGGCTTAGTCCGATCATGGCAATCTATCAGGCAAGATTTAACAGATACCTGGAGGACAGAGGAGTTCTGAAAAAAAGTGATCAGAAAGTCTGGGCATTTCTTGGAGATGGTGAAACAGATGAACCTGAATCACTCGGAGCAATTACGCTTGCCTCAAGGGAAAAACTAGATAATCTGATCTTTGTAATCAACTGTAATCTTCAGAGGCTTGATGGTCCGGTAAGAGGGAATGGCAAGATCATTCAGGAGCTTGAAGCAATTTTCAGAGGAGCTGGATGGAATGTAATCAAAGTGATCTGGGGAGGCGACTGGGATCCGCTGCTGGCTAAGGATGAAAATGATAAACTTGTTGAAGTCATGAATTCAGTTGTAGACGGACAATTTCAAAAATATACTGTGTCAAGCGGTGAATATATCAGAAAAGATTTTTTTGGAAGAGATCCTGAATTACTGGAACTTGTAAAAAGTTATTCTGATGAACAGTTAAAAAAACTCAAAAGAGGCGGTCATGATCCTGATAAGGTATATACTGCATATAAAAGTGCTGTGACTCATAAAGGATCTCCAACAGTTATCCTTGCTCAGACAATAAAAGGTTACGGTCTTGGTGAGTCAGGTGAGGGAAAAAATATTACACATCAGCAGAAAAAACTTAATGAACAGGAATTGAGAGAATTCAGAAGTCGCTTTGGAATCCCGATCTCAGATGAAGAAGTAGCTGATGCTCCTTTTTACAGACCTGCTGAAGATACTGAAGAAATAAATTATCTTAAAAAAAGAAGGAAGGTATTAGGCGGTTTTGTACCTCAAAGAGACGGTGAATCCGCTCCTTCTTTAAAAATGCCGGGTAGTGATATTTTCAAAGAATTTTATGACGGCAGCGGACAAAGAGTAGTAGCAACAACTATGGCTTTTGTACAGATGATGACCAAGCTTTTAAAAGATAAAGATATTGGAAAAAATATTGTGCCAATAGTTCCGGATGAAGCAAGAACATTTGGAATGGAAGCACTTTTCAGGCAAGTCGGTATTTATTCACATTCAGGTCAGCTTTATGACCCGGTCGATAAGGAAAGTCTTCTGTATTATAAAGAAGAGAAAGACGGTCAGATACTTGAAGAAGGAATTACTGAAGCCGGCTCAATGTCATCGTTCATTGCTGCCGGTACAGCATATTCGACTCACGGAATTAATATGATACCGTTCTTTATTTTTTATTCCATGTTTGGGTTTCAAAGAATAGGCGATCTGATATGGGCTGCTGCTGACTGCAGGACAAGAGGTTTTCTTGTGGGTGGAACAGCAGGAAGGACAACGCTTAGCGGTGAAGGACTTCAGCATCAGGACGGAAACAGTCATTTGCTGGCACTCCCAGTTCCAAATCTAAAATGTTATGATCCTGCATTTGCATTTGAACTTGCAGTAATTATTGAAGACGGACTGAAAAGAATGTATGAAAAACAGGAAGATATTTTTTATTACATTACAGTAATGAATGAGCAATATGAAATGCCATCAATGCCGAGCGGAGTCCGTGAAAATGTTTTGAAAGGTATGTACAGATTTTCAAAATCAAAATCCAAAGATCAAAAACTCAAGGCACATTTAATGGGCAGCGGATCGATTTTAAATGAGACATTAAAAGCGCAGAAGATCCTTGAAAAAGAATATGGAGTATCAACAGATGTTTGGAGCGTTACGAGTTATAAGGAATTGTATTTCGACTGCATTGAGACTGAACGTAAAAATATGGTTAACCCGGATAAAGCTAAAGAATCCTATCTGACTAAATTACTTTCAAAAGAAACAGGAGTTTTTGTTTCTGCTTCCGACTATGTAAAAGCACTTCCTTCTACGATATCAAAATGGATACCGGGAAGTTTCTATATTCTGGGAACCGATGGATTCGGAAGGAGTGACGGCAGGGAACAATTAAGAAATTTCTTTGAAGTAGATCACAGATACATTATTATAGCAACTTTGTATTCATTATATAAAGAAAAGAAAATTAAAGTTGCAGTTGTAAACAAAGCTGTAAAAAATATGGGTCTGGATCCAAAAAAACCAAACCCGTTAGAAGTTTAAATTAGATTTATTAATATGTTATTTTTTAATTTTGTAATAATTTAAAATGATAAAAGAAATAAAGCTGCCCGAAATATCAGAAAATGTTGAACATGGTGATGTTATAAAAGTACTTGTAAAAGTGGGTGATAACATCACAAAAGATCAGTCAATAATTGAACTTGAGACTGATAAAGCTACGTTTGAAGTACCTTCGACTGAAGAAGGTATTATAAAAGAAATATTGATAAAGGAAGGTGACGTAATTGATATTGGTGCTGTAATTATTAAAGTTGAAACAAATTCAAAAAACGGATCTTCTGAATCAGAAAATAATGATAATTCAAACAAGGAAAATGGAAATAAAGAAAAAGATAATGATGATGAAGGTAAGGCTGAAGAAAAAGTAAAAGAATCGGAGAGCAGTGAAACTGATGATGAAAGCAAAAAAATAAAAAGTTCTGATAAAGAAAGTTCTGATAAAGAAAGTTCTGATAAAGAAAGTTCTGA
>DAORRV010000016.1:33474-47934 GCA_035443185.1 Ignavibacteria bacterium
TGATAAAGAAAGTTCTGATAAAGAAAGTTCTGATAAAGAAAGTTCTGATAAAGAAAGTTCTGATAAAGAAGAAATAGTCAGATCCGGTGACAATATTAATTTACTTGAAAAAATAAAGAATAAAGATCTTGCACCTGCATCCCCTTCAGTCAGAAGACTTGCAAGAGAGCTTGGAGTCGAGGTGGGAGATGTAACAGGAACGGGAATATCAGGCAGGATTTCTGAAGATGATATCAAGCTTTATGTTAAATCTTTAATGAAAGAATCCGGATCAATTTCAATAACAAGTAAAGCTTTACCTGATTTTAGCAAGTGGGGTGAAATTTCCAAAGAACCAATGAGCAAGGTTAGATCCATTACTGCAGAATCAATGACATATGCATGGACTACTCCGATGGTTACTCAGTTTGATAAAGCAGATATAACATTGATGGAAGAGTTTAGAAAAAAATATGCAAAAGCAGTAGAATCAAAAGGCGGTAATCTTACTATTACTTCTCTGCTTGTAAAAATATGTACTGAGGCTTTGAAAAAATTCCCTCAGTTCAATTCAAGTATTGATGTAAATAAAAAAGAAATAATTTACAAAAAATATTATAATGTTGGAATTGCTGTAGATACGGACAGAGGATTACTTGTACCTGTCATCAGAAATACCGACAAAAAAAATATTACAGAAATATCTGTTGAGATGAACGATCTGGCAGAAAAAGCCAGGACAAAAAAAATCACACCTGACGAAATGAACGGGGGGAATTTTACGATCTCAAATCTGGGTGGTATTGGCGGTACTGCATTTACACCTATAGTTTATTCTCCGCAGGTTGCAATACTTGGAGTTTCAAGAGCATCCAGGGAAGCTGTATTTATTAATGAAAATTTTGAACCTCGTATGATGCTGCCACTGATGCTGACATATGATCACAGGATAATTGATGGTGCTGATGCCGCCCGATTTTTAAGATGGGTTTGTCAGGCTTTAGAAAATCCAATGACAATTTTACTTTAAAATAAAATTTCTGCTGAAATTTATTTTTTCAGTAAATCAGATCAGTCTATTGAAAAACTCATATTTACAACTACCCTTATAGTTTTATCAATTGAAGTAGTATTATTTATTCCATAATCAGATATCTCGTTTGAATTCTTGGCATTGATCTGTACTACTCCCATTCTTGACGATCTCACTTCACCAATTTCATTTTCTGTACTATTTGCAATCTGTTCTGCTCTGACTTTTGCATCCATAGCTGCAAGACCAGTCATTTCTACTTTAAGATCTGATAATTTTGTATATAGAAATTCAGGAGTAGGTGAATTTATCTCGATTCCTTCGTTAATTAATTCCGTCGCTTCACGTGAAAGCTTATCAATCTTTTCCACATCTTCCGATTCTACTCTGAAATCCTGATTCAATCTATAGCCGGTGACCTGATTGGTTGCATAGCCCTGATCATTGCTTACATATAGAGTAGTGGTGTTAATTGCTGAGACAGTAATTTTGTCCGCCGGAAATCCTTTACCAATAAGATAATTTTTTACTTTTTCATTTGCTTCTTTCAGCTTTGCATAAGAATCCTGAAGAGAAACAGCTTCAATAGAAATAGATCCGTTCCAGATCGCATAATCAGATTTGATGTCTTTTGACGCAGAGCCTGTGACATTAATTGTCACGTCTTTTCTTGAGACATATTTCCAAGTTGAAGAAATTATAAATGCTCCAATTATAAATCCCGCTGCCAGTACAATAGCTGCCGGAATATAATTCCTGAAGTTGTTTACTGTGTTATTATTATTCATATTTATTATAAATTAATTTCTTTATCAGGGTTAAATTTTCTTGATACTTTTTTTTCTGATCTCTGCTTCTTAAGACGAATCCTTTTCTCTTTAACTGCAACTGTTGGTTTTGTATCCTTTCTCTTTTTTTCAGGTGTTAAAGCTTTTTCAAAAATTTTAAAAAATTTTTCAACAGCTTCTTCTTTGTTCATATATTGTGATCGGCTGGTTTGAGAAGTTATTTTTAAAATTCCGTCAGACGTTAATTTTTTAAAAAGCTTTTTTGAAATTAATTCTCTTTCAATATTACTTAATACTTTTGAATTTAAAACATCAAAATTAAGCTCAACTTTTGTTTCCACTTTATTTACATTCTGTCCGCCTTTACCACCGCTTCTTGAAGTTTTAAATACAAGTTCATTTCTTAATTCTTCTTTATTTAATTCTATTGAACTCACTTTTTCTTTGGTTTATAAATATGAGTGCTCTGTCCGAAAAACACTTCTGCAGATTCCATAATAGTTTCAGATAAAGTCGGATGCGGATGTATAGTAAGTTTCAGGTCAGTTGCATTTGCTCCCATCTCAATTGCTAAAGCCCCTTCTGAAATAAGATCTCCTGCATTTGGTCCTACAATACCAACCCCTAATATCCTCTCCGTTTTATTATCAATTATTAATTTTGTTAATCCATCAGTCCTTCCAATTGTCAAAGCTCTACCGGATGCAGCCCATGGAAATTTTGACACTGTATAATCAAGACCTTTTTCTTTTGCTTCATTTTCAGTAATGCCGCACCATGCAATTTCAGGATCTGTAAAAACAACTGCGGGAATTGTCTTTGGCTCGAAAGCTGATTTGTGACCTGCAATAATTTCTGCTGCGACTCTTCCTTCATGTGAAGCTTTGTGTGCAAGCATAGGTTCACCTGCGACATCTCCGATTGCAAAAATATTATTGACAGAAGTTCTTGTCTGATTATCAGTTATGATAAATCCGTTTTTGGAAATATTTATTCCGGCATTCTCAAGTCCGAGATCTGATGAGTTTGGTTTTCTACCTGCAGAAATTAATACACTTTCATAAATTTTTTCTGATACCTTATTTTCTTTTGACTGAAGTTTAACTTTAAAGCCTGTTTTAATTTCCTTAATATCAATTACCTTTGTATTTAACAAAATGGATTCAAATTTTTTGTTCACTTTAGTAGACAGTACGGATACAAGATCACGATCTGCACCATTTAGTAAACCGGGTAACATCTCAGCAATAGTCACTTTTGTTCCTAACGCAGAATAAACAGTCCCAAGCTCAAGTCCAATATATCCACCTCCGATGACAAGCATTGTTTTAGGAATTTTATTAAGATCAAGTGCAGTAGTTGAGTCTAAGATATTTTTTGAAGAATCTGATAAAGCGGGTATTCTGGTTGGATATGAACCAGTTGCAATTATAGCATATTCAAATTCAATCTTTTCTTTTTTATTTTTAGTATTAGTTAATTCTATAGAATTTTTATCAAGGAAAGTAGCTGTTCCTTGTATATACTCAATCTTTCTCTGTTTTGAAAGCTGACCTAAACCGGATGTGAGTTTACTCACTACATCATTTTTCCATGTCCTGATCTTTTTAAGATCTATTTTAGGTTTTGAAAAATTCACTCCGAAATTTTTTGATTCTTCTGCTTCACTAATTATTTTTGCAAGATGAAGAAGTGCCTTTGATGGAATGCAGCCCCTGTAAAGACAAACTCCGCCTGGATTTACATCTTTATCAATCAGCATTGTCTCAATCCCAAGATCTGCAGCTAAAAATGCTGCTGCATATCCGCCGGGTCCTGCTCCTATTACAATTAATTTTCTTTTACTCAAATTTTAAGTTTTTTTAATTTAACAGGAATATACAAAATCTTAAATGAATTTTACAATCATTTTTAACTATTTAATTTATTTAAAAAAAAAAATCTTAACTTAAACTATTGCATTAAATTATAATTAAATATTATATATATTGTTGATATTTAAAAACCTAAGAAAGGGAAAATTAATGAAACTAATAAAGTACTTTTTAATAGCACTTTTTGTAACAACTTCTGTTCAGGCTCAAAATGTAAAAATTACAGATTTTGATATACCTGTGAGTAGTGCAAGGAAATTCTTAATAAACGGTTTTTATAACTGGGCTCAGACAGATCCAAATGATTCAGCTTTAAATTTATCAAGTTCATGGCAATTAGACGGTGCTTATACACAATTTTATACTTCACCTTCTTATGCATGGCATTTAAATTTAACCGGTTCATTAAACCAGTTAACTAGAGAAGATACAACCAGATATAATTACAATCTGGCTACTGACCTAAGTAAGTATTTTAGTGATTCACATGGTTGGTTTGGTAATGCTGAAGTCAGTTCAAATTATGCAAGAAAAAGAGAATTCGGAACAGATAACAGACCTACTATTGAAATTTTTGGAGGACTGGGATACGGAAGACAAGTAAATGCAACATCACTTGCTAAAGCCGTCAGAATTGACGAAGATCTTAGAAAAGGCGGAATTACAAATAAATATATGCCTAAATCTACTGTTCTTGCAATTGCACAGATCGTCGACAGGGAATCTGAATACAGAGATAAATATAAAGCTTTGTATGAATCCAAGATCATAGAAGATATTTCTACAGAAGTTATGAATTCAGGAGTAACAAATAACACTAGTATGTCAGCTTTAGGATTTATGAGGATCCGTGACGTTTTATACGGTTTAAATCAATTTATAAATGATAGAACTTACGGTGGTGACATAAGATTAGGTGTTTCATATCAGGTACTTACAAGAAATAAAGAACTTACCGGTGCACCGGCTTTCTTAAGTCTGAGAGGAAGATATGGATATCCAATCGGATTAAGTCATCAGATCTCTGCTTTTGCTAATGCAGGAACAGCACTTGACAGTGCATTCGGAAAATTGTTTACCGGAAATGCAGGGTTTGCTTATTCTTATAATATGACAAACAGAGTTTCCTTTAATGCAGGTTACACAGTAACATTTAATCAGATATTTGATCAAACCAATATTAATAATGTAGGTGTTCCCTTCGGAACAGATAAATCAGGCGGAGACAATACAGCAACTGCAGGATTTACATTCTATATTGAAAATTACATAACTCTTAACTTAACCGGTGGATATTCAACAATTTATGGAACTGAGCAAAGATGGTTCTCTAATGCTTCCCTCGGATTAATTGTATTCTAAAACAGATTTAATTATATAAACAAAAAAGTGCCTGAATTTCAGGCACTTTTTTTTTATTCTGATCAAAAATCTGGAAACTGTTTTATAAAAAAAATTAAAATGTTATTTTTTCTGCACCGCCTGTTAATATAACATTTAATAATTTCTTTCCATCAATTTCAAAATCCACTATCAATGATTCACCGGATCTGGTAAGCAGTTTTACAGGCTTAAACTGTTCCCTCGTCATGTAGTAAATCAAAGCAGATGAAATAGAACCGGTACCACATGCAAGAGTTTCTCCTTCAACACCTCTTTCATAACTTCGAATCTTCAATTCACCTTTTTTAATTATTTCTACAAAATTCACATTCGCACCTTGAGGCATCAGATCTTTGTGCATACGGATATTTCTTCCCCATTCAGAAATATTTATTTCGTCAATTGATTTTACTTTTGGTTTTTCAATGTCATCAATAAAAACAACTATGTGCGGAGATCCTACTTCCACATATGAGCAGTTAAGTAAATCCCACCACTCCTGAAAATGCACCTTTAGTTTAAAATTTGTTTTGACCGTTAATGGCGGTGGAAATTTTACAGCTATTTCATTTTCAGAAATTATTTTACATTCATAAATTTCAGATACCGCTTCAATATTTAATTCTTTCTTATCTGAAATTTTATTATCAGCAATATACTGAACTGTACATCTCAAACCATTTCCGCATAATGCATCTCCTGTTCCGTCACGATTAAAATAATTCATTTTGAAATCTGCTTTTTCTGAATTCTCAAGAAAAATCACTCCATCCATACCTGGATGATTTTCCATAAGAAACTCAACCTTATTTTCATATTCAATTGTTTCATGATTTCGATTATCATTTATTACAAATGAATTTCCGGCACCCGAATATTTTTGAATGACCATTAATAAACTCCTCTCGTGTTTGTTTTTTTAGTTACTTTTATATCTCTTAACTGCGGTGCTTTAACTCTTACTTCAAAAGAAAAACCTCTGTATGTTCCGGTCGGATACCAGTTAAAATTCATTTCCCATGAATTGAGATCTCTGTAAGCAGTAATATATGGAGTGACTATCTGCTTATTTACAAGATCATAATTTGCTGAAACTGTGAATCTCCACTTTTGAGTAAGATTCAATGAAAGATTTCCGGTCAGATTGGAAGTCCTGTTTACTATTGCCGGATTAAATTTTGACTCGGAATAATTAAATCCAAATCCACCGCTTAGAGGAATTTGAAAATCTATTTCATCAAGCTTATCTTTACGGAAGTCTTTATAGTCGACCCTTGTAGTCAGAGTATCGCTCTCTGTTATGTCTTCACTTACTCCAGAAGTAGTTGGTTCAGGAGCAAAACTAAAACCGGTTGATAAATTTATTGTGAAATTTGTAATGTTTGCAAGTACGCCGTCAGTATTGACAAGAAATTGATTTATCCTCGTGTTTGCAGTCTGATCAAATTTATATAAATTAAAAGAAGTACCTCCCGAAATATTCAGAAAATTTCCGATACTTGTCCTGTAGGATAGCAATATCTCAGAAAAATTTAATGAGTCTGCTACGAAATTATAAGCAGCTCCGGCGTCAATATTCAGTAGTTGAAATTTATTTTCAGTCGAATCATTCACGCGGGTTTTCATTTCAAAAACATTACCCAGACTAAAAGCAATTGACTGTGATTCACCTGACGGAGCTCCTCCGAATATTTCTCTTTCGTAAATTGAATATTTTATTTCCTTTCCGTTTGCATCTGTATATGACTGATAATATCCCCAGCCCGGATCAGAAAAATCCGGCTGATAATTGTATGTTATAGTCGGAGTAATTGTATGCCGAATTCCTGTAACATTAAATATTTTGGGAAGGAATATCCCTACAAACTTTGTATTCAGACTCACACCTGTATTGAAATATCGCAGCGACTTGATGGCGTTGTTGTCATTCGTTGTGACTGAACTGTCTGCAGGATTGAAATTTTTACTGACATATTTATTGTACCAAATTTCATTATAATTAAAAAATGGTGTAAGCGAAATATACTGGAACTTCGGAGAAAGTCCTATATTTATTGAATTTCTTACTCCTGATCGTAAGTCAGTATAAGTGCTGTCATTTCCGGCAGCATCGGTTATCGTGCGCTTTATGCTGTTATTTAAAATACTTCCGTTGTATGAAAAAAATATGTACTCATATAATTTCTTATTGAACGGATCCGAAAATCCCGATTCAAAAGGGAATGTCTGCGATACTGAAAAATTTATCAAAGGCAGACGCTGAGTTACATCGCCGGTTTGAAGATTTTGATCTCTGTAATAATTCATGCTTAAGGCAAATGGTTTTCCTTCCCAGGCTTTTGATAATGTAAAGTTTGAGATAAGATTCTGAAGTAGTAATTCAGAAAGTGCATTAGTCGAAACATTATAAAAGTTTTTACTGCTTGCAATCTGTATACTGGCATCAAGTCTGGTAGTCGGATTGAACTGCTGATTATGAACGACATTTAATCCCCATGCATCCGAATTCTGATTTCCAATGTCCGTACTTTCTCCAAGACGTATCTTTGAATATCCTCCGTCTATTGTTCCGGAGAAATTATATTTTGAAGCATATCTGTATCTACCATAAATGTCCGTTCTTCCTTTTGTAAAATAACTTCCGGTAAATCCAATATCCATATAATCATTTACAGCCCAGAAATATCCTAATCTGGAAATATATTTTCCGTAGGTGGCATCATCACCAAAGGTAGGCATAATAAGTCCTGATGTCCTGCCTGACTTGTTTGGAAATACTCCGAAAGGTATCCACAAAACAGGCACACCTTCTATATACAGAAATACAGACTTTGCAATCACTTTGTCATTTGGAATAACTTTCATTTCCGGTGAAAGGAAATAATACTCAGGATCTTCCCTGTCAGAAGAAGTTGTATAAATTCCGTTCTTTATAAACAGAACATCCGAAGATTCTTTCTTTATTTTTTCTCCTGAATAATATCCAATCTCAGCTTCGCTGAATCCTTCAGAGACACTTCCCTGCTGAGTCCTAAAATTATAAAAAAGTTTAGTACCTTCATATTTATCACTACCCTGCGTCATGACAGGCATCTGCATTGCTTTCTCAGGATTTGCCGAATCAGGTATCCCAAACGCTTCTAGGATCTGTGTCTCCTGATCTACTATAATTTTACCCGCTTCCAGTCTGAGATCTTTATAAGTTAAAATTCCCTGATCATAAATTATTACTTTTTTATTTTTAAGATCATAGACTATTGAATCACTGCCGGTATAATTAATTATTGCATCTATATCAGACTTTGCAGTCCTTGATGAATCAAATGAATTTACATTTGCAGAATCCAGACTGCCAATTACTTTTGAATTTAGACTGTCAGTATTTTCCAAAAATGTATCTGATTTAATTATATCCAGGCTATCTGTATTTTCCAATGAATCAGCCTTGTCAGTAATTGTCTGCGCATTACAGATATTTACTGAAAAAATAAACAGCGTTATAAAAAAAATATACTTCATCGAATACCATTTTACTTAAATCAATTTACTAAATAAATGAAATTATAAAAGAGCAATGTTCAATGTTCAATGTTCAATGTATAATGTTCATTGTTCATTACATTTTATTATGCAGTTTAAAAAAGAAGATTTATTTTAAAGAACAAACCAAATTTAAGTTTTTCTTAAATAGAATTTAATAAGTAAAATAGGTAATTTGATAAAAATTTTATATAAACATATGAAAATCGATCTGATTTATGAAGGTAAAGCAAAAAAAATATATTCGACTGATAGGGAGGATGTATATTTACAGGAGTTCAAAGATGATGCAACAGCATTTAACGGAGTGAAAAAAGATAAGATCTCACATAAAGGCGAGATCAATAATTTTATATCTACAGAGATTTTTAAATATCTCAGAGAAAATACCATACCTGTTCATTTCATTGAAAAGATATCCGAAACGGAAATGCTCGTATCTAAAGTAGATATTATAAAAGTAGAAGTCGTCTGCCGAAATATCGCTGCCGGTAGTCTTGTTAAAAAGTATGGTTTTACTGAAGGTGAAGTTCTTGAAAAACCTATCATAGAATTTTATCTGAAGTCAGATGAACTCGGAGACCCGTTATTTTCTGAAGAGCATATATACGCGATGAAGCTTGCCGATAAACATGATATAGACATGATCAGAAAAATGACGACTTATATAAACACACTTCTGCAGAAATTTTTTTTAGAAAAAGGAATAAAGCTTGTAGATTTTAAATTAGAATTTGGGAAGGATAAACATGGTAATATTATACTCGCTGATGAAATTTCTCCTGACACCTGCCGTCTTTGGGATTCCGAGACTGATAAAAAACTTGATAAGGACAGATTCAGATTTGATCTTGGCGAAGTAGAAGAGGCTTATCAGGAAATTAAGAACAGGCTGAGCTGATGAAATTTACCCGCTACGGAAAAGATGTTATACTTAAAGTTTTTATTCTGGGTTTGGTGCTGACAGTCCTTTCATTATTTATTGATAATATTATTGTAAAATTTTTATTCACGGGAATAACTATTTTTCTTTGGCTGTTCACACTTTATTTTTTCAGGGATCCGGACAGGAGTCTGCCAAACGGATACAAAGAAAATCAGCTTATTTCTCCTGCTGACGGAAAGATTGTAGTAATTGAAGATGTGATAAATAAAGAAGATAATCTTTTTAAAAAAGATGAGCCTCTGAAACAGATCAGCATTTTCCTTTCCCCTCTGAATGTGCATGTAAACAGAAATCCTATTAATGGAAAAGTGACTTACTTAAAATATATAGAAGGTGATTATCTCGTCGCATTTGATCATAAGTCATCCGAAAGAAATGAGAGAACTGAGATTGGAATTGAGAATCCAGAGAACGGATGTAAAGTTTTCTTTAAACAGATCGCAGGATTTGTAGCGAGAAGAATTGTTTATGATCTAAAAGTTGGATGCACAGCAACAGCCGGCGACAGATTCGGAATGATAAAGTTCGGATCGAGAGTTGATATTTTAATTAAGAGGGATTCTAAAATATTAGTAGAGATGGATCAAATAGTGATCGGCGGTGAAACAATAATAGCAGAATTATAAATGTTTATTTCAAGAAAATTCATACCGAGTCTGTTCACAATATTAAATGCTTTCTGCGGAATGATGTCAGTAATATATTCCGCTAAAGGTGAATTTGATGAAGCGGCATTGTTTATAATTTATGCATCACTCTTTGATGCAGTCGATGGTCTCGCCGCAAGACTTACCAACTCCGCCAGCAAATTTGGTGTAGAACTGGACTCACTCTCAGACGTCATCTCATTCGGTCTCGCACCGTCTATTCTAATTTATTATGTCTATTTTAATCAGCTTGGAGATATTGGAATTGTAATGTCATCTCTGATAATGGTCTTCGCTGCTATCAGACTTGCAAGATTCAATGTGCAGCTTACGGGTTTTGAAAAAGAAAAATTCAATGGTCTGCCTGCTCCAATGACAGCCTTTACTATATGCACATACATACTTTTTTATCACAACAATATCTTTTCAGAAAGTGTCAGTGAAATTTTTATAATCTCTTTAGCATTTTTTCTGCCTGTAATGATGGTAAGCAGAATAAAATATGACTCCATTCCAAAACCTTCATTACATTCACTTAAAAAAAATCCACTGGTATTCATTATCATATTCATTGGTATAATTTTAGTTATAGCTACTGAAGGTGAAGGCTCTTTTTCTATTTGTCTGTTTTATATTTTTTCGGGCATCATCAGGACCGGCTATAAAACTTTTTTTGGAAAACATAAAAAGTCTGATGATGTAAATGAGTCTCTTGAATTCAATAAATCCAAATAACCTTTCTACTTTTTCTTTACATTCTCTTTTAAAACTTCCAGTAATTTTTCAATTTCATTTAAAGTATTACTTCTTCCGAATGAAATCCTTATAGATCCGAGTGCTGTCCTTTCATCATGACCAAGTTCTTTTAATACATAAGAAGGTTTAAGCGTACCCGCTGTACATGCTGATCCGCCTGAGACAGCGATGCCTTTGAGATCAAGTTTTATTAAAAGCATCTCTTCATCATACTCAAGAAATTTTTTACCAAATGAGATATTTACTATGTTTTGGAGACAATTCTCTGTATCAGAATTATAGATAATTCCTTTATCAAAATTTTCATTTAAACCTGAGGTAAGAATATTTTTCAGTTCAGTATAATGTAAAACATCTTCAGTCATTCTTCTTTTTAAAATTTCAATAGCTTTTTTAAATCCTGCGATCGCAGCAATATTCTCCGTACCGCCCCGTAGATCCCGTTCCTGTTTACCGCCGTGTATGAATTTATCGACAATGGTTTTATCCTTTATGTATAATACCGCAATGCCTTTGGGTCCGTAGATCTTGTGTGCTGAAATCGTCGCAAAGTTTATATTTATATCTTTAAAATTTAGATCAGTTTTTCCCAGACTTTGAACAGTATCCGAATGTACGTAGATATCTTTTTCTAAAATTGATTCAGTTAAACTCTTAATGTCTGTGATTGCACCTGTCTCATTATTTGAATGCATTATGGAAATCAGAAATGTTTCGGGTCTGATACTTTCTAAAACCTCTTCAGTACCGATTCTTCCAAATCTATCCGGCTTAATATATGTGACATCAAAATTAAATCTCTCTTCCAGATATTTTAATGTGTCGAGCACGGCTGAATGTTCGACTGTTGAGGAAATAATATGATTTTTTTCAGTGCCGATATGTCTGAATGCTGTTCCTTTTATTGCATGGTTATTTGATTCGGTGCCGCTGTTTGTGAATACGATCTCCTTCGAGCTTACACCTGTAAATTCCGCCAACACGTCTCTTGCATCCTCGAGCATGACCTTTGCAGTCTTTCCGTATGAATGTATAGAAGATGCATTGCCAAAATAATTCTTCAAATAAGGAAGCATTGCATCAAAAACTTCTTCATCTATTTTTGTAGTAGCTGCGTTATCGAGATATATCTTTTCCAAATTTTAATTTAAGTTAATATATTAAAATTCTGCCTTCTTCAACTCTGAATACAAAACTTTTGCCTCGAAAACTCAAAGAGTCTAAGTTAAAAAAAAGTTAAAAAAAATTTAAAAAAATCATCCTTGAGCCTTAAAGGCTTTGAGACAAGCTAAATCTTTAGACAAATGTGATATTATAATTTGATTGTTACTTTTATTTTTAAAATTCATTATTTTATCCCGTGCCTATAAATAAAGAATACTTTTATATCTCCAACTTACTTTCGGTATTAAGGATCGTACTTCTTATACCACTGAGCTGGCTGATGCTGACAGAATTTGACACTAAAAATAATTTAATAATTATTTTAGTTCTATGTATGTATTTATCTGATTTACTTGATGGATATCTTGCACGAAAGCTGAATGAAGTTTCGGAATTTGGGAAAATTATTGATCCGCTTGCAGACAAAATTTGTGTGATCGCAATAGCGGTTATATTAGTTTATTTAGACAGACTTCCTCTTTGGTTCGTTTCTGTTGTTGTGTTAAGAGATATTACGATTTTAATTTTCGGTGTATATCTCAAAAGGAAAAAGGATATAACTTTAATGTCAAACTATCCGGGTAAAATAGCTGTCTTCTGTATCGGATTGGTATTACTGTTTTCAATTATTGACAGTGAATCTTTAAAAATGATTTCAACTATTATGTATTTTGTTTCAATATTGATGATCGCTTACTCTTCACATTTATATCTGAAAAGATATTTAGAAACTGTCAGGAAACCTGTTTAATATTTTATTATGAAAGAAAAAATTAAAACATACACCAGAAAAGATATTGAACACAGACTCGGCGATAAACTTGCAGGGAAACAGCTTACAGAAAAATTATTAGTTGACTCATTATTTGAATGTCTTCGTGAAGTCTTACTTGAAGCTGATCCTGTCTCAAGGCTTGAGATCAGAGACTTTGGTGTATTTGAAATTAAAAAGACCAAACCCAAACCTAAGGCAAGAAATATGCAGACCGGTGAATTTATTTTTGTGCCCGGCAGACGGAAGATACATTTCAAACCGGGCAAGATCATCAGGGATTTTTTAAAAGAAGATTATGATGAAATTATTATAAAGGGTACAAACGATAAAGATAATTAATAAAACTAAATAAGTTGTTGAATACAAAATACATGGGCATTGATTACGGTGAAAAGCGGGTCGGTATTTCTGTCAGTGATGAAAGTAAGAAATTTTCTTTTAACAGGGATTATATTTTTAATGATAAGGATTTTTTTAAAAATCTAACAAAATTGATCATCGCTGAGAATGTATCAAATATAGTGATTGGTTATCCTGTAAAGCTGAATTCTGACAGAACTGAACAAACTGACAATGTAGATAAATTTGCTGAAGATCTGAGAAAATATTTAGAGTCGAATAATGTAAAAGCTGAGCTGGCTTTTTTTGATGAAAGACTTACCAGCAAGATCGCAGCGGAAAGTCTTCTCAGATCAGGAATAAAAAAAATGAAGAGAAGAGAAAAAGGTCTGGTGGACGGAATATCAGCGCAGCTTATACTACAGGACTATCTTGATAAAATGAATTATTCCGGCAGGTGATAAGTTAGTAAGAATGCTTCGGCATTCAAAAAATTTTAATATTAAGAAGATGTATCTAATAGAATTACATGAAATGATTGAAGGAGGAGAGAATGAAAATGTGGAGTTCAAAAGAAAATTTTCTTCACCGGAAAAAATTGCAAAAGAGATGATCGCATTTGCGAATTCAAAAGGTGGAAAAATGATCTTCGGAGTGGATGATGACAAAAGCATTGTCGGAGTTGAAAGCGAGAAAGGTGAACTGGAACTGATCTCAACTGCTGCGAGGCATTACTGCGAACCTGAAATAGAATTCAAAACCGATATCATGCTTCTGCGAAACAAAGACCTCGTAGTCGTGACCATTGAAGAAAGCAAAATCAAACCTCACAGACTTATCTCGGATGATGATGAAAAATCTGAAAAAGTTTATATAAGATTTAAGGACAGGAGCATGCTCGCTTCAAAAGAAACTGTGAAGATTCTGAGAAATTCAAACGCAGATGCACATCCGGTCAATATCACTGTCGGTGATATTGAAAAGACATTGTTTGATTTTTTAAATAAGAATGAAAAGATCACTGTGAAAGGATTTAAAAAACTTGTAAATATTTCTGAAAGAAGAGCAAGCAGGACTCTTGTCAATCTTGTAAAAGCAAAAGTCATCAGACATAATTTTATGGGGAAGGAAGATTATTATACTTTGATATGAAATTGCAAATGTCAAATTACAAATGACTAATAAAGAGTCAGAAAATAAATTAAGAATTATAAATCAGGAATTAAGAATTGTTAA
>DAORRV010000017.1:0-46862 GCA_035443185.1 Ignavibacteria bacterium
AAAATCCGTTCGCGCAAAAAATCTTTTTTATATAGTGAATTATCTTTATTATTATAGTACCTCCGATAATTCCAGGGCATTTGAATTTGCTCAAAAACGTCTTAAGCTTATAGAAAATAATCCGCTAAAAATCGCAGGCTCGAAAAAAGAATTTCTTTATGCTTTGAGTGACGCAATTGCAATGTCCTATAATCTTAAAAGATTTGATCTTTGTCTTACATATTTGAGAAAGCAAAGGGAAATTTCTGACAGATCAGGGGCAGTATCATCAAAAACTCCAAATTTTCTGGATATGTATTTCAAATCTTATAGTTTTGAATTAAACATTTATATAATTTCCGGATATTTTAAAGAAGGACTTGAACTAGTCAGTGAAGTCCGGCAGTGGCTGGATATTTATTCAGGCAAGCTTAATAAATCAGAAGAGCTGAAGGTTTTGTATTCAATTTCATATCTTTATTTTGGGACAGGAGATTTTTCAAATTCTTTGTATTGGCTTAATAAAATTTTAAATGATAAATCAGATATCAGAATTGATTATAAGACATTTGCAAAAATTCTGAATCTGATAATACATTATGAACTTGAAAATTATGATCTGATGGATTATGAATATAAATCGATCAAAAGGTATTTAACAAAAAAAGATAAGCTTTATGATTATGAAAATTTGATATTGAATACTGTAAAAGATCTACCCGGTCTGAGTGATAAAAAGGAAAGAAATTTCGAGCTGGAAATGTTAAGAAGAAACATAACCACTCTTCTGAAATCCAATGAGTTCAATAACTATAAGGCTTTGGAATATTTTGATGTTCTTGCCTGGATAGAAAGTAAAATGACACCAAAGAATTTTTCTGAGATCATTAAATCAAATTCAAAGATAAAACTATCTGACTTAAAGATATAAAAAATACATTAACCAATCCACATCAGCACTCCTCCGACTTCTATGTTTTAAATCTTTTTGATTTTGTCCGTGACGGTTTTAAATTTAATTTTGTACAGGTTTTAGAAAAAACCGGTATTAATTAATTTAATAATCGTTAAGGAGTAAATCATGAAAAGACTTTCAAGAGCAATAATCATCTTTGTAACAGCACTGGGAATCGGTATTGTTTCGGTATCAAATAATTCCCTGAAAGCAGATCAATCAGAAACTCAGATACTGAACCCGTTCAATCTATTATTTCCGCCTACAGGACTGACATTTGTAACTGAACCAGGCAACAATACACAAGTTGACATTACATGGAGCAGTTCCGGAGCTGCTGCTACATACAAATGGAAATTTGGTGCACCAACAATTAATTCTGTTATTCTTAGTTTATCGGCAAACAACAATGGAACTTCCACCGCACTGACAGTTACTCCTGCAGCAGTTGACGGAATTCTTGCCGGACTTGGATTAAATCCAGGTGATTCTGTATCAGGAGAATGGGCAGTTTGGGCTTATGAAGGAAATGATTCATTAAAATCTGTTCAGACCTTTAATATTACATTCAAGAGAAAAGTAGTATTAAACCAGTTCAATCTTGTTTCACCTCCATCAGGAATTACACTTGTAACATCACCTGAAAATAATGCTGAGGTAAATATAATCTGGAAAAAATCTTCTGCAGGCGCAACATATAAATGGAAATTCGGTGCTCCGAATATAAATTCAGTATTGCTGGAGATACCGTCAAACAATGCCGGATCAGACACAATGCTTACAGTAACGCCTGCGGCAGTTGACGGTATATTGGCAGGATTAGGGTTGAATCCCGGAGATTCTGTGTCAGGACAATGGGCAGTATATGCTTATAACGAAACCGATTCTCTGAAGTCTGTAGAAACACATAACATTACATTCAGAAGAAGTAAACTTGCATCTTTTGGTCTGCTGTTTCCACCTACAGGAATCACTTTTGTAACTGAGCAAGGAAATAATACACCTGTAAATATTAACTGGAACAAATCTGCAGATGGAGTTACATATAAATGGAAATTCGGATCTCCTAATGTAGCTCTCAATACAATTCTGGATCTTGCATCAAATAATAATGGCATGGATACAGTATTGACCGTTACACCTGCAGCAGTTGACGGAATTCTTGCAGGACTTGGTTTGAATCCTGGTGATTCAGTTCCCGGACAGTGGGCAGTTTGGGCTTATCTGAATGGGGATTCATTAAAATCAGCGCAGACATTTGATATTACTTTCAGAAGAGATAATAAGAACTCAATTTCTCAGATAGGTTCAGTTATTCCAGACATATATTCTTTATCACAAAATTATCCCAATCCATTCAATCCGTCTACAAAGATTAATTTTGGAATACCTGAGACTGGACAGGTAAATATATCTGTTTTCGATATGTCAGGAAGGGAAGTATCAGTGGTCCTGAACGAAAATAAATCTCCCGGTAACTATGAAATTTCTTTTAACGGGGCAAATCTGTCCAGCGGTATATATTACTACAGAATATCTGTCCTTGCAAACGGAAAGAGCTTCATTGATACAAAGAAAATGACACTTATAAAATAGTTTTACTTTAAACAACCTTAAAGAAATAAAATTTTTGTTTAAAACAAAAAACCGGCAGCCATGCATTATGCTGCCGGTTTTTTTATTTTTAAAAAAAATCTGTTTAGTAAATGTTAAAATAATTTTCCATAAAAAATTTTTCCGTAAAATATTTATCCTACCAGTCCGGATTTGTTTTATCAATTATCAATCCCTCTAATGCGCCAAGTGTATAAAAACAATTTCTTTTGTCAAAGCTTAAAATCTGAGTATCTGCACTCTTAAGAAGTTTATTAATAATATTTACATAAAATGAATCAATGGAAATATAGTCGCTGAGCTCTTTAAAACTTTCAGTAGGTGAATATTCATCCTTCAATATCTTTGTAAACTTAATTTCTGTGTACCTTGCAATTCCTTCCTGCCATATCTGAAAAGAAAAATATCTGTAGTCTTTTACATTTAACAGTGATTTAAATTTTTCTCTTTCTCCAATATATTTTTTCAGATTAACATTAAAAATAACTGAATCATCAGACAGATATGTATTCATTGCCGACTGAATCAACTTTGAATACTGATCTGAGATACTTTGATCATCATAAGGAAAATCATAATTCAGCATCCACATACCTGTTTCATCGCCACCTGAAAGGTCAAGAGAATTTACAGATTCGTAATAATCCGGCAGAGATGACTGCATCTGATGAAAATGTTCATGAAGTAAAGTGACTGTCCAGTCAAGAGAGGAGCGGCTTGTGTTTTCAGGCTGTCCGACAACGATCGTTGAAACACCATTAACTGCCGGAAACGTTGCCAGCATATTATTACTGAATATTCTTTCTCTTACAAATATTTCGCAGCCCGTTATAGAGTCAAATCCTATAGATAAAAAATCCTCTGAAGGTGACGGGTGATAAAATAAATATTCATTTTCATTTATAACAAGTAATAAAGCAAACAGAGTTTGATTAAAATTACTCCAGACATTATCACCAAATTCATCAGACATCCTGACAGCCTCAGCAATTCTGACCTTATCTGTTAATCTAAGTTCAGAAGAATCTGTCTGCGAATAAATATTTTTTGAACCTAAAATTAAAGTAAGTGTAATCAGAAATAAGTTCAATTTTAAGAATGAGTTTATGCCCATTTCTAAAAAGTTTAATTTAATTTTTATAAATAAAAAACCCTTTTTTAAATTCAGTAAAGATTTTAAAAAAGGGTTAAGATCTCTTAAACTTGTTTATTTTATGCTTCGGCAATGTCAAGGACTCTTGGACTTTGCGAAACAATCAGAACGCTGTTAATAATCCGGACTTTCTTTCTCTGAAATCTCTGTAACACTTTTATCTTTTACATGGTCTGGGACAGTACCGAGGACATAATCCCAAAGCGGGTTACTGACTCCATAAGCAGTATGATCATCACCGTAATGATGTTTCAGATGATAAACTTTCAGAAACTTCCCGATCTTTCCTGTCATTTTAAAATGGTGTGTAGCATAATGAATCGAATCATAAGCAACATATCCGAGTACAAATCCCGCAAAAATAATTAAATTATATTCTCCGAATGCAGCCTGAAATAAAAAGAAAAATACTGTTGCCAGAGGTAAACTCACAAGCAGCGGCATTACCAGTCTTGTTGCGTCTCTCGGATAATCATGATGAATACCATGCACTAGAAAGTGAATTCTTTTTCCGGGTTCGGATTTTGGATGATAGTGAAATGCCCATCGGTGAATTACATATTCCATCAGCGTCCACAAAAGAATTCCGACTACAAAAAAGATAATTGAAGACATTAATGAAATTACCTGAGATCCGAAATATGCTGTTGCCAATATAACAGGAATAAATACAAACAACGGAGTCGCAGGATGTATGTGTGAGAAATATTCTAAAAAGGGATTTTTAAATAACCTTATAGTTTCATTTTTGTTTGATACGAATTTAGCCATTACAATTTATTTATTTATGATGAACAAATTAAGCAATTCAAATGTGTATAAAAACACAAATTTGAATACAAATTGTATACAATTTGATTGTGTTTATTGCTTTCCTGACTTCAGCAGATCACGAATCTCCATAAGAAGATGTTCTTCTTTAGTAGGTTCCGCAGGAGCTTCATCTTCCTCTTTTTTTCTCATGCTGTTAATTCCTTTTACAATAAGAAATAATACAACTGCAATTATTAGAAAATTGATAGTCGCCTGAATGAATTTTCCATAAGGAAATACTGCACTACCTATAGCGACCGAAAGCCCGCTGAAATCAATACCTCCCATAATAATACCTATAAACGGCATAAGGAGATCTGCGACAATTGAACTTACAATAGCACCGAATGCGCCGCCGATAATAACACCTATCGCCAGATCAATTGCATTTCCCTTTGAAATAAATTCTTTAAATTCTTTCAACATATTGATTTTTTTTTATTTTATAAAAATATTATAATACTATTTCAGGTTTGCCCCCATTACTCGAAGGCTCAGAGATAAAATTTAATGTTTTTAAATTTTGAGTCTTAATTCAATTCCAACTTTTTTTTCACAGATACCAAAGATCACGTGAATCTGCGGATACTGAAAAATTATTCCTCAAAAAAAATTTTAACCTGTGTATTTTCTGTAAATAAATTAACACCAAAATTCTTTGAGTCTTAGAGACTTTGAGGTAAACAGATTTAACATAAAACATTTCAGATCTTAACAGCAAAAACACCTATCCAGTCTGTCTTCATCTGAATATCAACTACTTCATATTCCAATTGAGTCAGATGCTCGAGTATTTCCTGATCATCATCCATCAAAATTCCCGAGAGAAAAAGTTTACCGCCCGGATTAATCCTTTCCGTCAGTGCCGGGAAATTATCTACAATCACACTTCTTATAATGTTAGCGCAGACTATGTCAAATGTCTCATATTTTAAATCTTTGAGACTTCCGTGAATAAAATCAATATTCTCATGAACTTCGTTGATCTCTGCATATTCCCAGGCATTTGAGATCGAGTCTTTATCAATATCAACAGCAACTGCTTTTCCCACCCCAAGCTTAATTCCGGCTATGGAAAGTATTCCCGTACCGCATCCAAAGTCAAAAAGATTTTCTTCTGTGCCTTTGATATATTTTGACATGAGCTCTAGTACAAGCTGAGTCGTTTCATTATGACCGGTTCCGAAAGACATTTTCGGATCGATCTGAATCAGGATCTTTCCTTTAGTCTCATTTAATTCTTTTTCTTTCCACGAGGGATATACTATTATTTTGTCATCAATGTAAACAGGTTCAATAGATCTCTCCCATTCCTCATTCCAGTTTTTATCGTCAGTGAGTTTAGATGAAAAATCTTTTTTTCCAATCAGCCCAGTGATCTCAAGTGATTTTCTCAGCAGGGCAATTCTTACTTTTGAATTTTCATTAGACTTTTCCTTATCAACTTCAGGCAGATAAATTATTAACTGTCCTTCCTCTTCGAGAATATTTTCAATTCCTTCGAGATAAAGCAGATTCATTATATCTTCATAATTCGAATCATTAAATGAAATCTTTACTTCATAATATTTCTCAGCCATAAATTTCCCCCTTCGCCGAGTCTAAAGTATTTCTCAAAAGCATAGCAATTGTCATAGGACCGACTCCTCCGGGAACAGGCGTGATCTTACTGCACTTTTCAATGCAGTCTTCGAAATCCACATCTCCCGTAATTCTGTATCCTGATTTTTTATTTTCATCCTCTACTCTGTTAATGCCGACATCTATAATCACTGCTCCATCTTTTATAAAATCCTTTTTCACAAAATCTGCTCTGCCCATTGCAGCGATGAGAATGTCTGCCTGTGAAGTAATCTTTTTAATATCTGTCGTTCTGCTGTGACATACTGTGACGGTTGAGTTCATGTCTTTACCAAGCAGCAGCGATGCGACAGGTTTTCCGACAATATTACTTCGTCCTAAAATGACAGCGTGCTTACCTGACGTTTCTATATTTTCTCTGCGAAGCATTTCTATAATTCCGTACGGCGTACAGGGGATAAAACATTTCTCTCCAATGGATAACTTACCGACATTCACAGGATGAAATCCATCTACATCTTTTTTTGGGTCGATGGCTTCTATAACTCTCTGCGGATCAATATGCAAAGGCAGAGGCAGCTGTGTAAGTATACCGTGAATATTTTCATCTGTATTGTATTTCCAGATCAGTTCAAGTAATTGTATCTCCGTAATTCCTTCAGGCAGAACTTCTGTCACCGAATGGAAACCTGCTTCTTCACAGGCTTTACCTTTATTTTTAACATAAACTTTTGATGCGGGATCTTCACCTGCGATTATAAATGCCAGACCCGGAATAATACCTTTTTCTTTTTTCAGAATTTCCGTTTCGGTTTTTATCTCGTCTCTGATCTGAGCCGAAATATTTTTTCCGTCAATTAATTTATTCAATTCCATTCTTTGTTATTATTAATACTTTACAAATTATTTCTGTACGATCTTCATGAACCCTTCGGATTTTGTTCCTCAGAGTCATGTGCTCTTCGGACTCTGTGGGTATGAATTAAAATTAATTTTATTTTATTTAAAAAAATTTTTTAATCGTGATTAATAAAAGAGATTATTTATATTACTTCTGGATGATCTTCATAAACTCTTCAAATAAATATTTACTGTCATTCGGACCGGGTGATGCTTCAGGATGATACTGCACTGACATCACCGGCAGCTTCCTGTGCTTAAGTCCTTCGTTCGTATTATCATAAAGATTTGTATGAGTGATCTTTACTATATCTATATCAAGTGAATTTTCATCGACTGCAAATCCGTGATTCTGTGAAGTGATCTCGATACTGTTTTTTTCAATATTTTTTACAGGATGATTTCCGCCTCTGTGTCCGAATTTAAGTTTATATGTCTTGCCGCCAAGTGCATGTGCGATAAGCTGATGTCCCAGACAAATTCCAAATACAGGTACTTTAGAAGAAATCAATTCTTTTATATTTTCAATTGCATAGGTCACAGCACCCGGATCACCCGGACCATTTGAAAGAAAAATTCCGTGCGGTTTGAAATCAAGTAATTCCTCAGGCTTTGCTTTAGCATTAAAAATTTTCAGTTCAGTATCAAATTTCAGAAATTCACGAAGTATATTTTTTTTAATTCCATAATCATAAATGGCAATTCTGTACTTTGGCTTTTTTGATTTTAAAATATATGACTTTGGCGTAGTTACTTTTTTCACAAGGTCAAGACCGTTCATAGACTGACTGGCAAGGACTTTCTCCAAAAGTTTTTTGTCACTCAGATTTTCACCTGTTATATAACCGCGCATCGCACCTTCACTTCTGATCATCTTTGTCAGAGCGCGTGTATCAATTCCAAAAATTCCTGTCACTTTATTTTTTTTTAGGTATTCATCGAGTGATTCGATCCCTTTAAAGTTACTCCACTCATCTTCATAATTCCCAACGACAAATCCTGCTGCATGTATCTTTTCTGATTCGACATCGGTTTCATTGACTCCGTAATTTCCGATCAGTGGATATGTCATGATCACTATCTGTCCCGAATATGAAGGGTCAGTGAGTATTTCCTGATAGCCGGTTAGAGAAGTATTGAAAACAACTTCACCTGAAGCCTGTCCGTCATATCCGAAAATTTTGCCTTCAAATACTATACCGTTTTCAAGAATTAATTTTCCTTTGGGAGAATGTTTCTTTTGATTCTGCGATAATGAAATTGTCAATTAATGTATTATTTATTTTAAATTTTTATCGAGAAAGTTTATCATAGCTTTGAATACAATTATCTGATTTGAGACTTTGGTAAATCCATGTCCCTCATCTTCAAGGAGAATATACTCAACTGGTTTTTTCATTTCTTTAAGTTTATTTACGATCTGCTCAGACTCAGCTTCCACTACTCTTGGATCATGTTTACCCTGTACGACAAGCAACGGACATTTAATATTTTCGACAAAATTTATTGGTGATCTTTCTTTGAGAAGTTCCTTATCTCTTTCAGGGTTACCGACAAGTTCGTCAGTTCCTTTTTTCCAGTGCTCAGGTACGGAATTCACAAAAGTAAAAAGATCAGAAGGACCGAAGATATCGATAGCACATTTCCAGATATCAGGTGCTTTGGTGATACAGGTCAGACACATAAATCCTCCGAAACTTCCGCCGACCATTGCAATCTTACCCGGATCAGCATAACCTGTCTTCTTAAGATATTCCACACTTTGGAGGACGTCTTTGAATTCCGCACCGCCCCAGTCTTTGTAGATCATTTTTTGAAATGATTTTCCGTAGCCGGTACTGCCTCTGAAATTCGGACAGATAACAATGTATCCGTTATTTGTAAATATCTGAACGTACTTGCTGAAGTTGTGCATCTCCTGATGCTCGGGTCCGCCGTGAGGCCACACTATCGCTGGATTGGTGCCGTCTTTTTTCAGACCTTTCGGAATGTAAAAAAGACCGTGAATTTTCACATCATCAAAACTTTTATAAAAAATATCCTTTGCCTTTGTAAGACCTTTTTTGGAAACACCTCCTACGAATGAATTAGTGATCTGCTTCCATGTATTCTTTTTCAGATCATATAAGAATATATCTCCCGGATGCAGAGGACTGTCGCAGCTGAATACGATCTTTTTATTATCATGTGTAAATGTAAGATGACCGTAATTTCCTTTCGGCAGTTTTAATTTCTGAACTTTACCGGTCTTCATGTTTTTTAGCTTAGGAGTATTGCTACCGTTAATATTTACATTCCATGCAAGAAGATTCTGGTCAGAGGAAAATTCAAAACCGGTAACATCATAATTTTCCTTTATGACCCATTTACTTTTTTTCTTTTTAATGTCATAATATTTTATTCCTTTGAATTCCCTTCCTTCATCTGAAATATAATAAAACCCGTTGTTCTTTTTGTCAAACTCCGTACCTCCGTTGAATATTTTTTCTTCAATGTCATGCTCTGTAATATTTATGATCGTGTCATTTTTTGTATCATGAAGGAGGATGTCGGTGTTTATGTTTCCATAAAATTTCAGATAAGTAATATATCTTTCATTACTGCTCCAGCTTTCAGCATGGGTGGGATAATGATCGTCAAAAGATTTTATGAGAAAATTTTCACCTGATTTATAATTCTGAATATATACATCAAAATTATATTTCAGTCTCTTATTTGTGGAGAAAAGAAATTTAGTTCCTTTTTTATTAAAAGAATGAAAAAAGCACTGACCGTCTGCAAAATCTTTTGTAAGATGCGACACATCATAATTTTCCTCATCCATTTTATAAAGCTGCAGATTCTCATTACCTTTAAGGTCACTGGTGAAGATCAGTTCATGAGATTTTGGATTCTGATAAACGCCTTTCACCGCATCGTTCCAGGTAGTGATCTGATCAGCCCATCCGCCTTCGAGCGGCACTGACCATATCTGCGGACTGCCGGAAGTATTTGCAATATAAAAAATACTCTTATCATCTTCTGAAACTGTAAAACCGCTTATTGTCCTTATAGAAAAAAATTTTTCTATGGAATACTTATGTACTTTACTTAATTTACTCAATTTTTTTAATGTCAATTAATTTTATTTTGGTATGTGAAAGATAACTTTTTTAAAAAACAATTTTTAGTCTAAACTTAGGTTTGGATTGGCACAATTTCAAATTTATAAGTTCAGGATTCAATTGTTATTCTACTTTTCATAATTCTATATTGGAAAGTGAGGTTTTTCTTAATTCAACGAATGTACATACAATGAATCAGAACTTAGAAGTTTCTTGTTTCATAAAGTCATTTGCTTTTAATAATCTACGGATTAGTAGTTTTAATGTTAAAAGTATCTCTTGTCGTATACTTTGCAAAATCTATAAATTAAAAAATAGTATTGTTTCTTAAAAACATCTCGCATACAATTGCATTACTCCAAAGGAATTCAAATTTAAAAAAGAAAAGTGAATCATTTAATATTTATTTACCCTCTCATTTATTTTATACCTAATGAATAATTTTATTATAAAACTATTTTAATAAACGATAATTTTAATTTGTGTAATATCGCATTCTTCATATTCGCAGCAGCAAGAGTGGGTAAGACTATTCAATTCAGGATCAAATCAGAATTACAAGGTTTCAGATTTGAAAATTGTAAATGAGGCATTTTAAGCGGAGTAGCATTGTCACTGTCTAAACTTTTTCGCAGAGCATGTGAACTTATTTTGCCAAACGACTTTACCCTTCCCAATTGATAATAATTTTTTACTAACATTTCTGAAATACTATTTTTAGTTTAGCTGAAAATAAAAACTTCAAATTGAAAAAAAACATTTACCTCTGCATTCACGGACATTTTTATCAGCCGCCGAGAGAGAATGCCTGGACTAACGAGATCGAGCCGCAGCCTTCTGCAGCGCCGTTTCATGACTGGAATGAAAGGATATATCAGGAATGTTATAAGCCGAATACTGAAGCCATTATAGTGGATTCTCATGACAATGTCGTAAAACGTGTAAATAATTTTGAATACTTTAGTTTTAATTTTGGACCGACACTTTTGAGCTGGATTAGACATAAGCATCCAAAGACATATGAAAAAATAATCGAAGCAGACAGGATCAGCGCTGATAAATACGACGGTCACGGAAATGCGATTGCTATGGTGTACAGTCATCTGATCATGCCTCTGGCGAACAGACGCGATAAGATCACTCAGATAAAATGGGGCGTGGCGGATTTCATATTTAATTTTGGAAGAGAACCCGAAGGTATATGGCTTGCCGAGACTGCATGTAATGAAGAGACTCTTGAAGTGCTGTGTGATGAGGGAATTAAATTTGTAATTCTCGATCCGTCGCAGGCAGAGAAAGTTAGGAGTCTTGATAAAGATAAAAATAATGGAAAATGGGAAGACGTATCATCAGGAAATATCGATCCGCGGAATCCGTTTGTTTATTATCCGGAAAAAAACAAAAAGAAGTTTATAAATATATTTTTCTATGACGGTCCGCTTTCAAAAAACATTGCATTCGATGATCACATATTCAGTTCCGAAAAACTTCTGAACAGACTCAGACAGGTTCCAGTCGATCATAAAAACGGAGATAAACTCATCAGCGTCGGAGTCGATGGAGAGACATTCGGACATCATAAGCATTATGCAGAAAGAAGTTTGTCTTATTTATTTTCTGATCTCATTCCCGAATCTGAATTCGAGATCACAAACTTTGGAAAGTATCTTGCAGATCATGAACCTGAGAATGAAGTAAAAATAAAAAAAGGTTATCGTGGCGAAGGCACTTCATGGAGCTGTCTTCACGGAGTCGGCAGATGGAAGGAAAATTGCGGCTGCGGAAGGACTGATGATTTTCCTTCACAAGAATGGAGAAAGGTTTTAAGGGAAAGTCTTGACTGGCTCAGAGATGAACTTTCAGCACTTTTTGAAAAAACCGGAAGTGATTATTTCACGAATGTATGGAAGGCAAGAAATGAATACATTGAAATTTTACTCGATCCGTCGAAAGCAATGCTGGAAAAGTTTTATTTTAATAATGCGAAGAGAGTTCTGACGGAAAAGGAAGTGACGACCAGTCTTGAGCTGCTTGAGATGCAGAAGTTTGCAATGCTGATGTACACAAGCTGCGGATGGTTCTTTACAGATATATCAGGTATTGAGACGCTGCAGATACTTGAATATACAAAACGCGCAATGGAGCTGTCTCACAGGATCACAGGCATTGATCCAGAGCCTGAGTTTTTGAAAAAGCTGTCCAAAGCAAAAAGTAATTTGGATAAATATTCTGACGGTAAAGATCTTTATGAAAAAGAGATAATTCAGAAAAGATTTGCTCATACACAAAATGATTTTTGATTCGTTGTAAATAAAGAAAACCATTTTCAAATATTATAAATAATTTGGATACTGACCTGTTCAAATATTCGAAAACTTCTGCCAAATGGAATAAGATCGGACTGCAGAGACGTGCCGGTGTTGCTCTTCCTTTGTTTTCAGTTTATTCTTCCAAAAGTACAGGAATAGGTGAGATCGCTGACATCCGTTATCTTATCGACTGGTGCAGTGTTACAGGACTTTCGATACTTCAGTTGCTTCCTCTGAATGAGACGGGTGGTGATTTTGCGCCCTACAGCTCTGTCAGCACATTTGCCATAGACCCGGTTTATATATGTCTTCGGAGACTTCGAAAAACAGATCTTACTCCATTCAGAAAAGAGCTTCGTGAGATCAAAAAAAAATTTCCAAAAAAAAATACAAAAGTCGATTATAAGATCAGACATGCAAAGGTCAGTCTGCTTCGAAAGATCTTTGATTCTAAATATACTTTCGAATCAGAAAATTTTGAAAAATTTATTTCTGAAAATATTCACTGGCTGAAATATTATGCGCTGTTTAAAATAATTTCAAACCTGTATCCTTTCAAACAATGGACTGAATGGGATCTGAAACACAGATATCTTTCATCCTCAAACGCCGAAAAGATATTAAAAAATAATCCTGAAGATGTAAGGTTTCAATACTGGGTTCAGTGGCAGTTATATGAGCAGCTTATTACTGTTAAAAAATATGCAGCGAAAAAAAAAGTTTTCATAATGGGTGACATACCTTTTCTCGTTTCGAGAAACAGTGCAGATGTCTGGGCTTACAAAAATTATTTCAAACTCGATCTGTCATCCGGTGCGCCGCCTGATATGTATTTTGCAAATGGTCAGAGGTGGGGAATGCCGCCTTATAACTGGTTTAATATAGAGTCAGATAATTATGCATACATCAGACAGCGACTTAAGTATGCTCAGAATTTTTATGACATGTTCAGGATAGACCATTTTGTCGGTCTCTTCAGAGTGTGGACTATAGGAAGTGATACACCTGCAGATGAAGGTGGACTGTCAGGAAGATTCGATCCGGAAAATGAATCGGAATGGGAACAGCACGGAAGGTCAATTTTAAATGTGATGAATGAATGTACAGAAATGCTTCCCTGTGCAGAAGATCTTGGAACTGTACCTGACTGTTCTGAAAAAGTTTTAAAGGAGTTTGGCATTGTTGGAATAAATGTACAGCGGTGGGAAAAGAATTATAATTATAATGACAATTTTAATTTTATATCTCCGGATAAGTACAGGGTAAATTCAGTGTCAGTATTATCCACTCATGATTCCAGTGCATTTGCTCCTTGGTATAAATATGAAACAGGCAGCGTTGATGAAAGTACATTTATAAAATTTTTTGAGGGAAAAGAATTTTCAGTCGAAAGGATCTACCGGATCAGAATGAATTTATTTGAACCTAATCTGAACAATGATCAAAGACTCGTCTGGAAAAAAAATATTTCAGGTGTATTTGAGCTGCTAAAGATCATTGAATTAAATTATGAAGAAGCCAGGGAATTTGTCGATACATATCTTATTTCTTTTTCAGAAAAAAATAAATACAGCAGATACATTGGATATGACGGTAAGCGGGAAATGCCTGTGAATACTGAATTTATAAACAAATCACTACAGACAATTTTCATTTGCAATTCTATCTTCAGTATTCAGCTTATGCAGGAATATCTTAATCTTGATAAGGATTTTTTAAAAAATTACAGCGGTCCTGAATTCAGGATAAACAGTCCGGGCACTGTAAATGATCAGAACTGGACAATGAGAATTCCAATCCCATTAGATAAGATCTTAACATTAGGGATAAATTCTTCCTTAAAAAAGATTGTAAAGAATTCAGGAAGATATTTTGATGATAAGTTTTAGTATTTCTGTATCCGCAGAGTCCGAAGAGCACATGACACTGCGGGAACTATGAAAATGACTTCGGGAAAATATTCCGAAGAATGGTTTTCAAACAAAAATTTTTTAAACATATGAAACATACATCAGATCACTGGAGAAAAAGTCTTGAACTTCTGCCGCATCCTGAGGGGGGATATTTCAAAGAAGTTCACAGGTCAAAACATTCCGTAAAAAAAGATTCACTTCCTCCGTCATTCAGCGGCGACAGAAATATTTCGACTTCCATTTATTATATGCTCGAGGGAAATGACACTTCGAAATTTCACAGGATACTTTCTGATGAGCTGTGGCATTTTTATGACGGTGATACTCTCCTTATCTATGAATTTGAGAATGATGGAAAAATGAAAATTCACAGACTTGGATTAGATACTGAAAGCGGTGATCTTCCACAGGCAGTTATAAAAGCAGGAAACTGGTTCGGAGCTAAACTTCTGAATCCTGAAACATACTGCCTTGCAGGATGTACTGTTTCTCCAGGGTTTGATTTTAATGATTTTGAAATGGCGGATAGGAGTGAACTAATAAAACGATATCCTGATCATTTTGAAATAATAAATCTGCTGACATAAATTGTTTTAAGTTTCTCAAGCAGCACAAGATTTTCTGAGAATGTTAGAACTGCCATTAAAACTCAAAGACTATAAGTTTAAAAGCATTAAAAATAAAAACCTTTGAGCCTTCGGGACTTTGAGGCAGGGTTAAATTTACTGTTTTCGGGCAGTATGGGAACGAGCGAAATAGTAAATTTACTGACGTAATTTTTTCACAAACAATAAAAACAATATCATGAACATTTTCATGAAAGAAGCAATACTCGAAGCGCGGAAGGGTCTTTCTGAAGGCGGCATTCCAATAGGTTCAGTGCTTGTAAAAGACAATAAAATAATCGGCAGAGGTCACAATAAGAGAGTACAGGAAAGTGATCCTGTCATTCATGCCGAGATCGACTGTCTCAGGAATGCAGGCAGGATAGGTGTTTACCGAGACACAGTATTATATTCTACTTTAATGCCGTGTTACCTTTGTGCAGGTGCAAGTGTTCAGTTTGGAATAAAAAAGATCATAGCAGGTGAAGATGAGACTTTCAATGGTGCACGTGAGTTTATGGAATCTCACGGTATCGAAGTCATCAATCTTGATCTTAAAGAATGTAAAGACCTGATGAAGGAGTTCATTGAAAAAAATCCAAAGCTTTGGTTTGAAGATATCGGAGAACTGTGAGAATACATTGGACTTGCCCCGAAGACACAAAGGCTCGAAGGTTTTTAAGTTAATCAATTGAATAAAACAGATTTTTGATTTAGAGTTTGGAAGTAAAATTATGTTATGTTGAATTCCAGTATAATATGGTTTATCAAAGCAGGGTTTTGTATTAGTTTAAAATCACAACCTAAAGGTTGAGGTTACTACTTTTATTTATATAGATTGGTATACAGGATCTTAAATAAATTCCATTGAGTCTTAGAGACTTTGAGGCATGAAGGCAAACTTTATCTATTTCAAATTTCCTTAATAAATTTTAGTTTAAAAAAATTTTATGATCAAATTATATAATACACTTCACAGATTCAAAGAGGAATTTATTTCCATTAAGCCCGGCAAAGTCGCTATGTACAGTTGCGGACCAACTGTATATAATTATCAGCATATTGGGAATTTCAGAACATTTTTTTTCGAAGATATACTGTACAGAGTACTGCTTTATAACGGGTATGATATAAAATATGTGATGAATATAACAGACGTTGGTCATCTCGTTTCTGATCAGGATGAAGGTGATGATAAAATGGAAAAGTCTGCAAAGGAGCTTGGGAAAAGTGTATGGGAGCTTTCGAAATATTACACGGATGTTTTTTTCAAAGACCGTGAACTTCTTAATATTCTCCCGCCGGATATTTATACAAAAGCAACTGACTACATAGAAGAGCAGATCAATATGGTAAAATGTCTTGATGAAAAAGGATTCACTTATAAAACTTCCGATGGAATTTACTTTGACACTTCGCTTTTAAAAGATTATGGTAAGCTTGCGAAGCTTGATATTGAAGGTCTTAAAGAAGGTGCGCGAATTGAATTTTCCAATGAGAAAAAAAATATCACAGATTTTGCTTTATGGAAATTTTCACCGGCTGATGAAAAGCGTCAGATGGAATGGGATTCTCCGTGGGGTACCGGATTTCCGGGCTGGCATATTGAATGTTCGGCAATGAGCAAAGCTGTGCTTGGAACACATTTTGATATTCACTGCGGCGGTATTGACCATATTCCCATTCATCATACCAATGAGATCGCGCAGTCCGAAGCATGCAACGGAGAGAAGTTTGTAAACTACTGGCTGCACGGGGAATTTCTAGATTTAGCAAATGAAAAGATGTCAAAGTCCACAGGAAAATTCATTACTCTGCAAACGCTGATAGACAAAGGATATTCACCGATGGACTACAGATACTTTTTGCTGACGGCACATTATAAAAGAAAACAGAAGTTTACTTTTGAAGCACTCGACTCTGCAAGGAATGGATACAACCATTTAAAGAGTAAAGTAATAAATTTTAACTCTGCTGCTGAAGAAGTCAGAGATGCAACTTCACAGGTGAGGGCTGATTATACAAAAAGTTTTCTTGAGAAAATAAATGATGATCTCAATATGCCTGAAGCAATGGCTGTTCTATGGGAAGTAGTAAAAGATAATTCACTTAACTCTGGAGAAAAGCTTGAGCTGATATATGATCTGGATAAAGTATTCGGTCTGGAGCTTGAAAAAGCTGAGGAAGAAAAGGCTGATGTTATTCCTGATGAAATAAGAGAACTTGCAAATGCAAGATCTGAAGCCAAGTCAAACAAAGATTTTAAAAAAGCTGATGAACTGCGTGAACTTGTAAAACAGAAAGGTTACGATATTGCTGACAGTAAAGTCGGCTTTGAAATAAAAAAGATCTGAATTGTAATGATACGATTTTTTAAAGCAGGAATTATTCTGCCATGTCAGTTGCCTTAGACCATGCTGAGTTAGGCACTAATTTTTCTATCGCAAGATAAAAGTTATGTATACCTTCAGAATATTTTTCATTTACATTATTCGGAATTAAAACAATAGGTTTCTTTCCTTTAGTTTTTACACCATTTTCATCCAACTCTTCTTCCTCTTCTTTACCAAGTTTCTTTTTTGTTTCCTGTCTTTCTATATATTCTTCAGTTGGTTCAGAATAAGGCATTGTAATAGTGGCGTTGTACACTGATCCGCCAATGAGGTTTTTATCGGATTTAAGATCTGCCATGCTGACATCCAGCACCTGACTTTTTGTAAGTGCATTATTTAGATTATTTAATCCGGATCTGCTGACATTAAAATCATAATTTGTTGTAAATCCTTTAAAAGTATATTCCAGTACGCCCGTACCGTCAGAATTTATTTTTATGTTATAATTATACTGGTACTCTGGTGAAACGGGACCACTTGAATGAAAGTATGAAATTTGTTCCCAGCGGATCTGAGCTCCTGCATTTACAATTGATATAAAAAGTATTAATATAACTAATAAATTTTTCATGATAAGATTATTTTATAATTCTTAATTTTTGATTTTCAATTCCGTATAAATTTCTTCAGGAACAAGTGATTCGATCCTGTCATAAACGCATTTCATATCTTCTGTATATTTTTTATTCAGATATTCAGGGATTCTAATAATAGGCGGCATTGCATCAAGTTCAGGAGATTGATATAGAGTCACTTCCAATGTTCTGACTGATCCGCCGTCTTTGGGGTCAAGAGATCTCATCTTATCCGGGTCAACTTTAAACACATCACTTCCCTTAAAATATTCGTTAAAATTTTCCAGATCCTCACTGCTTACATTAAAATTCCTTTCTTTATTTCCTTCAGAATTTTTATAGTTCACCATCCCTTCACCGTTTTCATTAAGCAATATCTGATAGCTGTACTGATAATCCGGTGAAACTGTGCCGTTGGAATAATAAAAAGCAAGATTAGTCCAGTGTGTGTCCTGTGAATATAAATTTGATGAAAGTAAAACAATGAAGAGTGTAAAAAATATTTTTATCATTTTTTAAATTTTATTAATATAAAAATTAGAGTTAAAAATTATAATGTTAATTTTTTATCATTACTGTAAATCTTTTTTTCAATTCTGATACTGCTAACTGCCTTAAGTTTAAATTGTTTCGGAATTTTACTCACACTCTTTCTGAAAACTGTGGATTTGCCTCGAAGGCTCTAAGACTCTAAGACTCAAAGTTTAATGTCATTAAAATTATAATGTTATGAGATTTAGAATTTAGTGGCAAGCTAAATATGTTTTACCGCAAAGTCTTAAGACCTGGTAAGTTATATGTTAAGAATTCTTATTTGAAATTTGTAATTCAGAAAGTTCTTCTTTGAGTCTTTGTGACTTTGAGATAAAGCGACATTGTAAAAAGTCAATTTAAATTTTTAAGAATTGAAACTAACAGCTAATTTTTTAAAATTGACACTACTTTGAAAATTACTACATTTAGAAATCTCGGGATCACCAAGCTCTTCAAAGAGTTTTACGAAAGTGAAAAGACTGCCGGAATACTACTGATTATTTGCACGGCAATTTCCATGATCCTTGCAAATTCAGCTTTCGGACCTGAGTATTTAAACTTCTGGCAATATAAGATCGGCTTTACTACAGACGCAGTTAAGCTATACTATCCCGTTTATTACTGGATAAATGACGGGCTGATGGCAATATTTTTTCTTCTGATCGGACTGGAGATCGAACGTGAAGTTTACATCGGTGAGTTATCAAATTTCAACGTTGCCCTTTTTCCTATCATAGCCGCTGCAGGCGGGATCATCGTTCCTTCCCTGATACACCTGTCATTTAATTTCGGTACAGATACACAGAGCGGTATGGCAATTCCGATGGCAACTGACATTGCCTTTGCGCTCGGCATACTTTCACTCCTCGGTGACAAGATCCCTTTCAGAATAAAGGTCTTTCTTACAGCGCTTGCTATCGTAGATGATCTCGGAGCGATTATTATCATAGCAGTATTTTATTCCAAAGGATTCTCGTTATTTTATTTCGGTATGGCAGTAGTTGTTTTTCTAATACTGCTTTTGATGAACAGGAAAAAGGTGAATCTGCTTTATCTCTATCTTATACCCGGAGTTTTCATGTGGTACTTCATGCTGAAATCCGGTGTGCATGCGACAATCGCCGGTGTCGTTCTTGCATTTGTAATTCCTTTCGGCAAAGGTGATAAAGATTCTATTTCATATAAGCTTCAGCACGGACTTCACAAACCGGTTGCATTTCTGATACTGCCGCTGTTTGCTCTCGCAAATACGGGCATTGTTTTTGAAAATGACTGGTACTCGGGACTGCTGTCTATGAACAGTCTCGGCATAATGGCGGGACTAATGCTCGGAAAGCCGATCGGAATTTTTCTGTTCAGCTTTGCTGCGGTGAAGACAGGCATAGTAAAGTCCACTGACAAAATTGTATGGAAAAATATTTTTGGTGTGGGAGTGCTTGCGGGAATCGGATTTACGATGTCGATCTTTATTACGCTGCTTGCATTTGAAAGAGATTCCACTATAATAAATTCAAAGATCGCAATTTTAATGTCATCACTCCTTGCAGGGACAATAGGTTTTTTCCTTTTGAAGATGTTTAATAAAAAGTAGTGTTGATCAGATAACCCCATCTTTCCTAAACTTTTAGCTGCAAAATTCAAGATTCATTTTTTCCTGCTTACTTTTTTTAACGACAAATATAATTAACAAAAAAATCGCCCGCGGTGATAACTTGCCGGAAATTCTATTTAAGTTAACAAATAAAATTAAACCGGGGGTTAGTTCAAACTCAGAGCAATATCACGATCTTCTTTAATGAATAAATTCAGGTCAAAGTTCTGCGATGTCTCCGCATTAATTCTGAGAATCTGCCGGCAGTAAAAATTAAAAATCCATCCTAATTTCAATGGGAATTCCGCCAAATACACTATAATCATTGGATTGAAACTACCTCATTTTATATGTATTTTTACCAACTAAAAATAATAATCCCAGCATAATGAAATTTTCTGTCACCGGTGAAAAACTTGTAGAATATCTTACAAAAGTCAACTCTGTAGTTCCAACCCGGACACCACTTCCAATCTTAGATAATATTTTGTTTCAGCTCGACGGCGACATTCTTCAGATGATATCATCCGATCTGGAGATCTTTATGAAGACCGAACTTGAAGTCAAAGGCGCCGGTAACGGTAGCGTTGCAGTACCTGCGAAAAGACTTTTAGATATCACAAGGACTCTGACTAATGAGAAACTTGAGATCGATGTAAACGATAAAAACCGTGTTACTATAAAATCCAAAAGAGGTAAATTCACACTCGGCGGCGAACCCGCAGACGAATTCCCGATGCCTGAAGAAAAAGAAGATATGAACAGGATCGAGATCAAAGGTCCTACGGTAAAAAGATTTTTGTCAAAGATAATTCATGCAGTCAATACCGATGAGATGCGTCGTAACATGGCAGGAGTGCTGATCGAAGCTTCCACAGACCAGTTGAAAATAGTCGCCACTGACGGATTCAGACTCGGCAAGATCATTAAGACAAATTACGAACACAGTCCAGATGCCGAAGAAAAAATTGTCATTCCCTACAAAACTGCACAGCACATTCTTAGACTAAATAATAATGAAGATACACTGATAGAATATGACGATCATGATCTGAAGATCTCTTTTGATAATGTGATGATCTATTCCAAGCTGATCGATGATACATTTCCGAATTATGAAAATGTAATACCTGCGGACAATGATAAAATTTTACGGATAAAAAAACAGGACTTTTCGGATTCCCTTGTAAGGGCTTTGATATTTGCTGACGTGATCACGAAAAGGGTTCGGCTCGAACTTACTTCATCAACACTGCAGATAAAGGCAGACAATCCTGAGATCGGTTCGGAAGGCGAAGAGATGATAGACTGCAGCTTTAACAGCAAGACGGGCACGGAAGATTTTGACAAGACACCATTTGTAATTGCTTTCAATGCGGGATATTTACTCGACGCAGTATCACAGATGGAAACCGAAGAACTGAATGTCAGTTTTGGAAATCCATCCAAAGCTGCTATAATAACTCCGACCGAACAGAAGAATGATGAGGATTTTATTGAGCTTATTATGCCGGTGAGAGTTGGATAGAAAACAATTAAGAATTAGGAATTAGGAATTAAGAATTGAAAATTGAGAATTTTCTTGTAGTAATTTGTAATTTACTTTAATAGCTAATCTATTACATCTATATTAATCGCAATATGGTAAGAAAATATTCAGTGAATCTTCTTGAGTTAAATATCAAAATTTTTAACAGCACGTTTTAGAATAAATCATAAGTAATTCCTCCTTAAAAAAGGGGAAGCGAAGGGGGTTGTTGCAGAAAGAAACAGCAAAAACTCAACACTGAAAGTAGTGAGGTAAAATTAAACTCAGCTATACAAACCCCTCCCAGCCTCCCCTTTGCACAAAAGGGAGGAGCAATAACAGTTTAATAATGCTTTTTCGTTTCTGGCTATACAAGCGTATTAGTTAGCAGAATATAATTATTAACTATTAACTACTAACTATTAACTATATCGGGTTTTGATCTTAAAGCGCATTGTATTAAAAAATTTCAGAAATTATTCCGGACAGGAAATTAATTTCAACAACAAGTTCAATTTTATTTACGGTAATAACGGACAGGGAAAGACCAACATACTTGAAGCAGTTTCATATTCGACATACGGAAAAAGTTTTCTCGGCTCATCTGAAGCTGACTGTGTAAAATTCGGCGATACTGAATTTTTTGTCGAATCAGATTTTATTAATGACCTTGGCAATAAAGATTTTATAGTAATAAATTATGATTCACATAAAAAGTCCAAGACCATTCACAGAAATAAACAGAAGGTAAATTCATTTTCTGCAGAGGTCTTCGGCAGATTTCCCCTTGTCTTTCTTTCACCAAAAAGTCTGAACATTACTTACGGAAATCCTTCTGACAGAAGAAAATTCTTTGATATACTGATCTCGCAGACCAGTAATCTGTATCTCGATCATCTTAAGGAATTAGCAAAAACTTTGAAACAGAAAAGTGCTTTGCTGAGGGAATATTCATTACACAGAAAACTTACTTTTTCTGAACTGAAAGATTTGCTGAATTCTTATAATGAAAAACTTTCGGATGTTTCATCGAGAGTACTTTTTAAAAGGATAAATTTTCTCAGGGAATTTGAATCTTATTTTGACAGAAATTTTCAGTTCCTTTTGAAACAGGATCACAAGGGAAGTATAACTTACAGTTCGGATATAACAGGTGAAATAATCCCGAAAAATTCTGAGACAGGATTGGATGAGCTGAGATCGCTTACGGATAAAATTCTTTTACAGAAATTTAATGAAGAGATCAAAAGAGCTGTAACGCTTGTCGGACCGCAGAGAGATGAATATGTATTTAAGCTGAGTAAACTAGAAAATGAAGAACCTGTTTCTTTTGATCTGAAAAACTTTGCATCACAGGGAGAGCATAAAACTTTCCTGCTGGCGCTGAAGCTTTCTGAATATGATTTTCTGAAAAACAGCAAGTCAACGAGTCCTGTTCTTTTGCTGGATGACATACTTTCAGAGCTGGATGAAGAAAGGGTGTCAATGATAATTTCACATTTAAAAGACTACGGTCAGATATTTTTGACAACGACAGATAAAGATTATCTGGAGAGATTAAAAACATTTTATACTGATGATGAAATTTCAGAGTTTTATATAGAAGATGGTAATGTAAAATAGATTTATGAAAAAGATCAACACAAATGACCGGTTTAATAAAACAGTCTGTCTCAAGACAGAGATGGACGACTTTATGGAATACATCGGACTTGATGCAAAGTTGCACGAGCTGAAGATATTGAATTTATGGGATGAGTGTGTCGGTGAATCGATCTCGAGATTTTCGAATCCGGTAGAACTCAAGAAGAACAAACTTTTTGTAAAAGCTGAAAATGCTGCTTGGAGATATGAGCTTTCATTAAAAAAAGTAGAAATAATAAATAAGCTGAACGAGAGACTCGGCAAAAAATTAATCAGAGAAATTGTATTTATTTAAAAAAAATTATAACCCTATAAGATTATATGGCAAAAACTAAAGAAGGATCAGAAGAAGTACCAGGCTACGGAGCCGGTGATATTCAAGTATTAAAAGGACTTGAGCATGTAAGGAAAAGACCTGCGATGTATATCGGCGATATTTCGTCGAGAGGACTGCATCATCTTGTTTATGAAGTGATAGACAATGCGATCGACGAAGCACTTGCAGGACATTGTGATAAGATCACGCTGACATTAAATAAGGATGGATCAGTAACGGTAACGGATAACGGTAGAGGAATTCCGACTGATATTCATCCTACTGAAAAAATTTCGGCACTTGAAGTCGTAATGACTCAGCTTAATGCAGGCGGTAAATTTAACAGAGACAGTTACAAGGTTTCAGGCGGTCTGCACGGAGTTGGAGTTTCAGTTGTAAATGCACTGAGTGAATGGCTGGAAGCTGAAGTGGTAAGAGATGGAAAAGTTTATTATCAAAAATATGAAAGAGGTCTTCCAAAAGCTCAGGTGAAATCAACCGGTAATGCAAAGAAGACAGGCACGAAGATCACATTTTATCCTGATCATGAAATATTTAAAAATATTAATTTTAAATTTGAAACTCTTGAAGAGAGATTACGGGAGCTTGCTTATCTGAATAAGGATCTTATAATCATTATAAAAGATGAAAGAGAAGATGGTTCAGGCAAGACTGAAGAATTTCATTTCAAAGGCGGACTTGTAGATTTTGTAAAATATCTTGATGAAACCGAAAAATCAATTTCAGGAAAACCGATCTTTGTTTCAGGTGAGAAAGAAAATGTATTGGTTGAAGTTGCATTTCAATATAATGATTCTTACAACAGCAACATTTATACATTTGTAAATAACATCAATACTCATGAGGGCGGAACTCATCTTGAAGGATTCAAGGCAGCGCTTACGAGGACACTTAATAACTTTGGTACAAAGAACGGTCTGATTAAATCTGATAAAATTACTATGACAGGCGATGACTTCAGGGAAGGACTAACTTGTGTGATCAGCATAAAAGTACCTGAGCCGCAGTTTGAAGGACAAACAAAAACCAAATTAGGAAATAGTGAAGTAAAAGGAATTGTTCAGTCTATCACAGGCGAGCAGCTTGGAAATTTCCTTGAAGAGAATCCTTCAATTTCAAGAAAGATACTTGAGAAATGTCTGAGAGCTGCTGAAGCAAGAGAAGCTGCACGAAAAGCAAGAGAGCTAACGAGAAGAAAAAATGCACTTGAAATCTCAGGTCTTCCGGGAAAACTTGCCGACTGCACTATCAAAGATCCGGCGCAATGCGAGCTGTACCTTGTGGAGGGTGACTCTGCGGGTGGTACTGCAAAGCAGGGAAGGGACAGAAGATTTCAGGCTATACTTCCTTTGAGAGGAAAAATTCTGAATGTAGAGAAAGCAAGAATTAACAGGATACTTGAAAATACAGAGATCAGGTCTATGGTCACTGCAATCGGAGCGGGTCTTGGGAATTCGGATGAATTTGATGAGTCAAAAATAAGATACGATAAAATAATTATTATGTGCGACGCCGACATTGACGGTTCGCATATCAGAACATTATTGCTGACATTTTTTTACAGACACATGAAAGAGATAGTAGATACGGAGAGACTTTATATTGCTCAACCTCCGCTTTATAAGATCAAAAAAGGTAAAACAGAATTGTATGCTTATGATGAAAATGAAAGAGAGGAAATACTTAAATCTTTTAAGGCAGATAAAAATACTCCTGCAGTAAGTGATGATGAGGATGGTGAAGCAGACGAAAAAATAAATTCAGCTACATCTGTTAAAGGTGTTTCAATATCAAGATTTAAAGGTCTTGGAGAAATGAATGCTGAGCAGCTTTGGTCGACTACTATGAATCCTGAGACGAGGACTATTGTACTGGTAACAAATGAAAATGCAGCAGCGGCAGATAAAATATTCAGAGTACTGATGGGTGAAGAGGTCGAGCCTAGAAGAAAGTTCATAGAAGAGAATGCAAGGTATGCTAATCTTGATGTGTAATGGTAGTCAGGATTTTCTTAAGTTAGATTTAATTTTCACATTCGGGAAAACGTTTTTAAGATCTTTTTAAAAAGTATAAATTAAATTTTAACTATAAATATTTTAATCCGGTTTTTTATCAAAACCCCTCCCACCCTTCCCCTTTCCAATGGGAGGGCAAGGGTGGAGTGAAATGAATGAAGAATTGAATTTCAATATTTAGTGTACATTATGTTAGAATTTATTCATTAAAAAATTATTTTAGACAGCACTGTCTATTTTCAATAAAAATTCATTTAAATATAACCTCTTCATATTGCTGAACATGTTTATGTTTTCAGGTAATGAGATCTTTGCCGCTAATGATTCGGCAATGGTACCTTTCAGCATTCAGAACAAAAAAAGTTATTTCACTTCTTTTTCATTTGGCATGGGAATCATTTATTCCAATAATTCTTCATTACAGGATTATATAGAATTTGACGTTGCCGATTACAACTCAATTCCCACTGATGAAAGAATTTCAACCTTCACAAGTGGTATTTCTTTTTTTGGAAGCGCTGAAAGACAGATATTTACTGACTTTTCTTTGAAGGCAGAATATTCATATTTAATAAAAACCACCGACGTCCCTTATAATCCAAACTATCAGTATTCATATTACACTCATCAGCCGATGCTGACAGTAAATTATTTATTACCTCAGAAATTCAGTTATATTAAATTCGGACTCGGGGGTGGCTATTTCTTTTCGGATTTTACAAGACGATATTTAAATAATGAAAGTGATTATAAGTCATCCGGACCTGCAGTAAAGTTTGAAATTGTATTTAATGCTCAGCTTGGAAAAAATGCAGCAACGTACTTCAGCGGATTTATGCAGAAAACATTTATGTCTGATCTGAAGAATTCGAATGGAAATTTTTTGAATGGACGTGACGAAAGTAAAGTAGATATAAGCAGTTTCGGAATGGGAGTTAAGCTCGGATTAGAATTATATTTTTTTTAAATTAAAATCCTGAAAAATTTTAATGGAACAAATTTTTAAAGCAGTAATACTCGGCATTATACAGGGTGCAACGGAATTCATCCCGGTCAGCAGCACTGCGCATCTCAGAGTTATACCCGCACTTCTGGGCTGGAAAGATATTGGCGCAGCTTACAGTGCAGTGATTCAGCTTGGCACACTCATCGCCACTCTGATATATTTCCGCAAAGACATTTCGCAGATCACAAAAGGTTTTTTAAATGCTGTTAAGAAAAGAGATTTCCTCACAAACAGTGATTCAAAGATTTTTATTCTGATCGTAACCGGTACCATTCCTATTGCAGTGATCGGACTTCTTTTCAAGGGATTTATAGAAGGTGATGCCAGAGGATTGTATGTCATAAGTTGCGCTTTGATACTACTTGCAATAGTACTATATATTGCTGAGAAAGTCGGAAAAAGAGATAAGGATATGGAAGACATTACTTTAAAGGACGGCATCATAATCGGCTTCGCACAGGCACTGGCGCTGATACCGGGCAGTTCGAGGAGCGGTGTGACGATTACTGAGGGATTGTTCAGAAGTTTAAAAAGAGAAGCTGCTGCAAGGTATTCATTTCTGCTGAGCATACCGGCTATCGGTCTCAGCGGATTGTATGAACTTTTTAAAGAGAGACATGAACTGCTGAATGAAAATCTGCTGAGTCTTACAATTGCAACTGTTGTATCAGGGATTACGGGATTTCTTGCGATAGCTTTTTTGATTAATTATCTGAAGAAGCACAGCAATATGATCTTTGTTATTTACAGAATTGCACTTGGAATACTAATATTGATTTTGCTTTCAAAGGGTGTGCTGACTAATCTTGAGTGATTTTATTAGAAAATAAATCAAATTAAAAAAATAATTACTTTTATATTCAGTTTGAAATTACAAGAAACATTTAGTATTTTTTACAGTTAACAAAAAACTTGAAATCAAAATTAATTTAATTTAGTATGAAATCAGCAAAGCTATTCATAATCACAGTATTTATTTTAAGCTCAATATCCGTTGCACACTCACAGAATTCAGAAAATTTTGATTCAGGATTAAAGAATGCAAAATCAAGCGGTAAGATGATTCTACTTGATGTTTATTCAGACTCTGACAACTGGAGTAAAAAGATGGATTCAGAAGTACTTTCTACCGATAAAGTAAAATCTGCACTCGGCAGAGTTGTATTCATAAGACTTAATATTGATCAGGCAGGCAATTATAACTACAATGGTAAATCATATTCTTCTTCTGAACTTGCAAAATTATTCGGAGGCACAGGATATCCTTCATTTTCTTTTATGACATCCGATGGTGAAATAATCAAATTCAATTATAACGGTGATGAAGTAAAAAATATTTCCGGGTACTTAAGTGAGGATGATTTTGTAGAAATGATAAATTTCTTTACTGCAGGAAAATACAAAGATACAGATCTCTCAACGATCTTTACAAACTGATCTGCATATTATTTATATCCAAATTTTTTTCTCAGCTTTTGTAATACATAATCGGGTATAAACTCTTTTACATTAGCATCATAAGAAGCCAATTCTCTTACCAATGAAGAATTTAAATAAGTATATTTTTCATTCGGCATTAAAAAAACAGTATTGATCTCAGGGTTTAATTTTTTATTTGTAAGCGACATTTGAAATTCATATTCAAAATCCGATACAGCACGCAGACCTCTTATCATTACATTCGCTTTTAATTTATCTGCATAGCTTACAAGCAATCCTTCGAATGAATCTACCTTAACATTTTTTATATTACCTGTAACTTTAACAAGCATATCCTTTCTTTCATCTGTAGAAAATAAAGGTTTTTTATTTTGATTTACTGCGATGGAAACTATTACTTCATTAAACAGGTCAGATGCTCTTTCAATAATATCAAGATGTCCGTTTGTAACAGGATCGAATGTGCCCGGATATACTGCTGTTATTTTTTTCATTAATTTTTATTAAAATCCAACAAAGTAAAATTTACTGTGCCGATCTTTTTTCTTTTATATAAATAATTTTCATATATGTCATTCAAAACAAAACCTGCTGAATGTTCGAGTACTAAAAACAATCCGCATTTTGAAACCCCATTTATAATATCATCATAACTTTCATAATCATAGGGAGGGTCACAAAATACTACATCAAACTCACTTTTCACCTTCAGTAAATAATTAAGGACATCAGATCTTTCAAATTCACATTTATCATCAACAGATAAATATGCAGCATTTTTTTTTGCAACATCAATATTCATATCAACAAATACACAGCTGTCTGCTCCTCGTGAAATCATTTCAAGTCCAAGCGCACCTGAACCGCAAAAAAGATCGAGACATTTCATGCTTTCAAAGTCCATTAAATTATGCAGAATATTGAACAGAGTTTCTTTTGCCCTGTCTGATGTAGGTCTGATATTTTTTTCATTAAAAGAACTCAGCTTCATCCCTTTATACTTTCCTGAAATAATTCTCATGCTGTTGTATTGCTGCTGACTGCAAGACCGTAAAGAGGTGCATATTTACTTTCGTGTATCTCTGTATCATAAAGTATATCAATATTTCCAACATTAAGATCAGGTATATTCTTTACACTCTCTATCAGGAAATTTTTCAGATCTGTAACTTTTTCTTCACCGTAAATATTGATCTCAACAATTTTAATATTACCGAATCTTTTTAAGAAAAAATTTAATTGTCTGAGAAGAGGCAGTTTAAAAATCTCTCTTTCGGTAATTTCATAATCATAATATTTTAGTACACCATTTACAATAAGACTGAGATCGAGTCTGTTGTTTCTAAAACCTATTATGAGCGACGCTTCAGCAACAGATTTTTTATTTCTAATGTATTTTTCAGTTGCAAACTGATCTATCTCGATTTTTTTGACAATGATGTTACAGTTGTTGCATACATTTTTCAGAAAATCAGTTTTAATATTACTTACTGCAATAAGCAATACTTCATCGACTTTTTCACTGACAGGATAATTGTTTAAGCGGAAACATTTTACATTATAATCTTTATATGTTTCAGGAAAATAATTTGATAGATCCCAGTGAATATGCGCATTAATACTTGAGTTTCGGTCGCTGAAATCAACAGGTATGATATTCATGAAAGCAAGTCCAGTATCGATTAAAATATTTGCCTCATATGGTTCGAGCCCGGAAGTATCAAGTATACCGTTTATAATTTCCGAAAATTCTTCAAGGTATTCTTTTCTGTGCTTCTTCAGAAGTTTGTCATTATCAAGATTAAAACTCAAAGTAACTTCTTCCAGTCTGTTCACTTCACCTGTATCGGTGAGTTCCATTATTCTCATATTATTACCACTGAAACCGATGTTGATCTTTTTCAAATTATATTATTCCGCTTTGATATATTTTTTTAACTTTTCAAATTTTTTCTTGCCAATACCTTTGACTTTCATTATTTCATTGATATTTCCAAACCTCTTATTCTTGTCTCTGTATTCTACAATTCTACCTGCAATAGATTCACCAATTCCCGGAAGTTCTGTCAGTTCCGCAATTCCGGCAGTGTTTATATCAATAATAAATTCAGGGATTTCATTATCAGCTTTGATCTTTTCACTGCGTTTTACAGAATCTTCTGCAATCTCAAAATATTTGTACATGCCTGGTTCATCCAGTGCAGAATTTTTATCACTTATTCCTTTTTTATTACCGGCATAGATCTTCAGAGATCTCTCTTTAAAAATACTGTCCGAACGGGAATAATCATAAGCGGTATTTTTATCTTCTGTCATTGACTTATAATATTTCACCGAGTATCCCGCCGCCGTTACTACGGCTATGAAAATAATTACCTGTATTTCATTTTTGGTAAATGATACTGCGTTCTTTAAAACATTTTTTATGTCTTTCATATTTTTTTTCCTCCGTTCAAAAATAACTAATCAATGTTCAATGTGCAATGTTCAATGTTTGATGTGCAAACTGTCCGGGTATATTGTGGTTACCCCGAAGGCTCAAAGACTCTGAGTTCGTGCTCGTTCCCAAACTCCGTTCGGAAATGACGTTGCTTTTGAAACTCTGTTTCAGGAAAGTAAAAAGTTTTTGGAAAACGGAAAAGTTTTAGATAGTGCTCGTTGAAAAAATGCGTTTGGGAATGCCATTCCTTTTGAAGCTCCGTTTCAAAAAAGTGAATCAGAGTATAAAACAAAAGGTATTTACGATTTTAATGTAGTTTAATTATCAGGAAAGGAATTCCCTGCAGATATGAAAAGATTTATCTAATTGTAATTTTTTACTTAACCCTTGTGATCAAAAATCCATCACCTATAGCCAGCAAAAATGATTCTACTCTTTTGTCTATTGACAGCAGGTCATTGGTCTGCTGTATTGCTTTCAGATCAGCATCATCACCGGCATCAAGAACTACACGATTATCTTTTGTCATATTGTCAAAGACCATTACTGTACCGCTGTGAGACAATTTGAGTGATGCTTCAAAATAATTTATGTAATTAACTTTGTCGGCATCAATGAAGATCAGATCGAATTTTTTATTTTCAGTTTCAAGTATTTTAAGCTGATCTATAGCAGGTGAAATTCTCACTTCAGTTTTATCTTTAAGACCGGCCTTCTCAAAATATTTTTCGGCAATTTCACCGTGTTTCTTTTCAAGCTCCAGTGTGATAAGCTTTCCGCCTTCTGGAAGAGCTTTGGCAATATGATATCCACTGAATCCCGTCAGAGTACCGATCTCAAGAGCATTCTTTGCGTTGAGCATTTTTGCAAGCATGTATAAAAACCTACCCTGATCAGGAGATATCTGGATTAGCGGAATTTCAAGTTCTTCGGTCTCCCGGATAATCGCTTCTGTTATTTCATCCTCAGGTACAAATCTGTCGAGTATATAATTGTAAACCTCCTTATTAAGAGGTGATGATTTCATTTCTTTCATAATATTTTGTGATTAAATTATTTTGTAAAAATTTAAAAATTATATTCCCTCAGAGTCACGTGTTTTTCGGACTCTGATCATATTGAGGAAACTGGGTTAAAATTCAGGACTGAATAATCTTTTTATTGAAGTTGCTTTTCCTGATGTACTGTCAATTTCACAAAGCACGCCGGAGAATCTTACGTCTTCTTCTCCTACTTCATATTTCTGAGGAGTTTGATAAATAAATCTTTTTATCGATCCTTCTTTTTTCATTCCGATCACCGAATCATAAGCACCCGTCATTCCCACATCGGTAATGTAAGCAGTACCATCACTTAGTACCCGGCTGTCAGCAGTAGGAATATGTGTATGTGTTCCGACTACCACTGAAGCTCTTCCGTTTGCATACCATCCGAAAGCGATCTTCTCTGCTGTAGCTTCCGCATGAAAATCAACGAAGACAATATTCGTTTCATATTTTATTTTTTCATAGACCCAGTCAAATGTTCGGAACGGGCAGTCGATCGATTTCATAAATACGCGACCCTGTAGATTTATAATTCCGATCTTCAGATCAGTACCCGGAATATTATAAATTCCAAAGCCGTGTCCGTAAGCACCTTTCGGATAATTCATAGGTCTCAGAACTCTTTTCTCTTCCATGAGATATTTATGAGCTTGAATTTTATCCATAGTATGATTTCCGCCGGTAAGTACATTGATGTCGAGCTCGAGAAGTTTTTTACCGTCCTTTTCGAGAATGCCTTTACCTTCGGTAATGTTCTCTCCGTTGGCAATTACAAAATCAGTTTTGTATTTGGTAACATAGCCTGGAAGCATTAATTTGGTAAGATTGTAACCCGGATCACCGATAATGTCACCGATGAAAAGAACTTTTATTTTGTCGGACAATTAAATATAACCTCTTTCGATTTTTTTTGGATTATGTTAAAATAAATTTTCGGTTTTTACGCCTTTCCATGCTGCATATTTTTCCAGGTCAGTCTGTACGGATTTGAATACGGCAGCAAACAGAAGTGAGTCATCAGCAAATCCAAGCAGCGGAATTATATCCGGCATTACATCAAATGGATTTACAAAATAAAGTACAGCCGCTGACAAAAGTGCAATCGATCTCCACGGAACATCTGTATAAGCTTTGTTTCTGTAATCTTTTAAAAGATTGAGTAACAATTTTATCTGTTTGATAAATCTCATATATTTCCCAAGATCAAGCTTTGATGTTTTTTTATTTATCTCTTTTTCTTTATTCACAATACGCGTTACGTCATCTTCGTTAATTTCATATGATTCAGTGATGATCTCTTTAATCACCTCTTTTTCCACTTCTTCTTCCATCGGATTATTTTTATTCATATCGATTTTTTATTAATATATTATTAATAGAATAAGATTTCAATTCTTTATAAGAGCTAATATTGAATTTTCAGACCTGAAAAGCTTTGAACTCAATTAATTTTACAATGCTTTTTCAGAAAATTTATTCCTGTTTTACATACTCTTTTAGGTCATTAAGAGGAATACTTATTTCCGTCGGTCCGAAAACATATGCAGCTATTTCGTAATTATTGTAAAAGAATTTTAAAGAATCTTTTGTAACCGCAAAGTTATTATTGAATGTAATTTTATTTTCAAACAGATCACCTTTCTTCTGTAGATCATCAGTCGGCGAGAGACCTTTTTCTTTTCTATAAGCTCCGTCAACAAGTTTATTAAGTAAAGAATCATAACCCGGTTTGAAAAAATTATTGAGTGTAATGATGTTGCCTGTGAGTTTATCAAATACAAAATAGCTCATAAATGAATTTGGATGCGCCCCGCCTGTTGATATGTAGTAGCTGATAGAAACAGTGAAGTCCTTTTCTGTCTCGGAAATTATCTCTGCCTTTTCATCAAGCACAAAAGCAAGATCCTGTACTGATGAAATTCTTTTCATAGTGTCGTATTCAGCAAAGAATGTTGATGCCAGTTCATCGAAATTTTTAAAATTTTTACCTTCGATTGAATAAATACTGTCCCGAAGATATGTGCCGATCGCAGAGTTTACTTTGTCTTTTATATCCGCATTTAGAATCTCAGGGTAGTTGAAGTTAATGTATGAACATCCTTCTGAATTCTGATCGCAGTCTTTGTAAGTCTTTTTGTATTCCTTCATTACAAATTCCACCTTCTCAGCTTTTGGAGCTTTTGTTTCTTTTGAATTTTCAGTATTTGTATCAGACTTATCTTTACCACAGGACGAAATCATAAAACACAGCAGTAAAATGAACAGTAATTTTTTAGACATAATAGTTTATATTTTATTAATTTTTGTAAATATAATTGAAATGACATTTATAATACATTCAGATATAAAAAGGCAGCAGGATTTTTTTACATTCGTAAAAAAGTTTTAGTATAAAATTAAATATTTACAGTTTCTATTGTTCGTTTATATTTGTGATAAGTGTTTTTCACAAACACCGAAAATTACAACTTTGAATATATGATTGTTTATTGTAAATTGCATATGTAATTTTGAATGAATTATTATTTAAATTTAAAATTGAATAAAGTTTAATTCATTGAATCCCCGTTTTAATAAAAGTAAATTGTTTCCATGGAAAATGTAGTAGCAATAGTCGGAAGACCAAATGTAGGAAAATCAACTTTATTCAATCGTCTCGTTGGAAAGAAAACAGCGATCGTACATGAACAAAGCGGCGTGACGAGAGACAGAAATTACGGTGAAGTAGAATGGACGGGAAAGAAATTTTTTCTCATAGACACCGGCGGATATGTACCCCATTCCGAGGAACAGTTTGAAAAAGCCATCCGTGCACAGGTACAGCTGGCAATAGATGAAGCTGATGAAATTCTCTTTGTCGTAGATGCAAAGAATGGTCTGCATCCGGTCGATAAAGTATTGGCTGATATGCTGCGTAAACATACTGAAACAAAAAAGATCATACTTGTAGCAAATAAAATTGACATAGTGGAGAGGACATCAAATGCTCTCGAATTTTATTCACTAGGACTGGGAGAACCTTTTGCCATGTCTGCTATCAACGGATTCAACTCCGGCGATCTGCTTGACATTATTACTGCTGACTTTCCTCTTGCAGGCGAAGAAAAAGAAGACAACGTAATAAAATTTGCCATCATCGGAAAACCTAATGCGGGCAAGTCTTCCATTGCAAATGCTCTTCTCGATGAAGAAAGAAATATCGTTACTGACATTCCGGGTACAACGCGTGATACTATTGACTCCAATATGAAATACTACGGTGACGATGTTTTACTTATCGATACCGCAGGTCTGAGAAAAAAAACCAAGGTAAAAGAGTCTATCGAATTTTATTCTACTATAAGAGCTTACAAAGCAATCGAAAGATGCAACGTAGCCATTCTTGTGATCGACGCGACTTTGTTAATAGAGGAGCTTGACAAGTCTTCTGACATGAAACTTGCGACATTCAAGCTTGACAAACAGGACGTAAAAATATTAGAGGAAGTAGTCAGAAGAAGGAAAGGCCTGCTCATTGTTATAAACAAATGGGACCTTGTAGAAAAGGATGCAAACACTGCAAAGATAGTTGAACAAAAAATTACAGAACATTTGAAAAGTTTTACTTATTTAAAATTCGTTTTTATATCTGCTCTGACAAAGCAAAGAATTCATAAAGTATTAGAAGAAGCTGTTTCAATATATAAAGAGCGTGCAAAGAAAGTAAAAACAAGTGAACTCAACGAAGCTCTGTTAAATGACATCAGAGCTACTCCACCTCAGTCACTCAGAGGTAAGGAAATTAAAATCAGTTACATCACTCAGATCAAAGGCTCTCCGCCTGTATTCATATTTTTTGTGAATGATCCTGAGGGTATAAATGATAATTACAAAAGATTTCTCGAGAAAAAACTCCGGGAACATTTTGGATTTAAAGGAATCCCAATAGATATAGCATTTAGAAAAAAGAACGATTAGTCAAAACCCGGTCGGGTTTCAGAAAACAAAATTACATTTCGCATTTCATAAATTAAACTTTTTATCGCCATGATATCAGAAGTTTATACTGCCACTACATATGGGGTCGATGCATATATAGTAAGGGTAGAATCACACATTGAGAACGGACTTTTCAATTTTACGATAGTCGGTCTTCCTGACAATGCAGTCAAGGAATCCCGTGACCGTGTCTCAGCAGCAATAAAAAATTCCATGTTCCATTTTCCTGTAAGAAGATATACTGTAAATCTCGCACCTGCAGATGTAAGAAAAGAAGGTTCGGGATTTGATCTGCCGATCGCAGTCGGACTGATCTGTGAGACATCGCAAGTCTCTCCTGTGAAAGTGAGAGATTATGTATTTATAGGTGAGCTTTCACTTGACGGAAAGCTCAGACCGGTTACGGGAGTTTTACCAATCTCGCTCGAAGCAAAAAAAAATAATTACAAAGGGATAATTCTCCCGACTGACAATGCAAAGGAAGCTGCAATAGTCGAAGGTATTGACGTTCAGCCCTTTGATACTCTGACAGAGGTTGTAGATTTTCTCAATGACGAGATCACGCCGAAGCCGTTTACAATAGATGTAAAAAAATTATTTGAGCTGGAAAAAAATTATCTGCTGGACTTTGCTGATGTCAAAGGACAGGCGGAGGTCAAACGTGCGATGGAAGTCGCAGCAGCCGGTGCGCATAATATTATAATGATTGGACTTCCGGGCTCGGGAAAGACTATGGTAGCAAAAAGACTGCCTACTATACTTCCTCCTCTGTCACTTGAGGAAGCATTAGAAACAACAAAGATACATTCTATTGCAGGACTTTTAACTTCAGGTACTGCGATAATTTCTACAAGACCATTTCGTTCACCGCATCATACAGCAAGTGACGTTTCGCTTGTCGGCGGCGGTCCGAATGCTAAGCCCGGTGAGATCTCATTCGCACATAACGGTGTGCTCTTCCTGGACGAACTTACAGAATTCAAAAAGAATGTACTCGAAGTGATGCGTCAGCCTTTGGAAGACAGAATGGTTACAATTTCAAGATCAAAGATCACAGTTGAGTATCCGTGCAACTTCATGCTCGTAGCCGCTATGAACCCGACTCCCGCCGGCACTGCTAAAGAAACTGACATGTACAATGATTATGATATTCAGAAATTTTTATCAAAAATATCGGGTCCGATTCTCGACCGGATCGATCTTCACATTCACGTCAATCCTGTAAAATATACAGAACTTTCGAGTAAGACCAATCTTGAAAAATCGGAAGCGGTAAGATGCCGTGTAATAGCAGCAAGAAATATTCAGCTCGAAAGATTTAAAGAAAAGAAAGGGATCTATTCTAATGCGGGTATGACTTCAAAGGAGATCAGGGAATATTGCAAAATTGATACTGAATGTGAAAATCTGATGAAGATGGCAATTACAAAACTCGGATTGTCAGCGAGGGCATATGACAGGATATTAAAAGTAAGCAGGACCATTGCAGATCTCGACGCTTCGGAAAATATTTTACCGGCTCATATAAGTGAGGCGATACAGTACAGAAGTCTTGACAGATCCGGATGGGTGTAAATATTATTCAGGGAACTGAAAGCTCTTTTTTTCACCAAAGATCTTCACAGGAGAATAATTCTTTTTTACAAGCTTGTATTTTTCTATTGCAAATTTTTCAATATGCTCAATAGCCTCATCTACTGAGTCTGTCACAATAAAGAGTTTCATATCTTCCGGGCTTATGGTTTTATTTTTCACAAAGTCATCAAGAAGTTCGAGCATATTTTTCCAGTATGCTTTTCCGATAATTACAACGGGAAAGTCTGATATTTTTTTTGTCTGAATAAGTGTGAGGGTTTCAAAAAGTTCATCCATAGTACCTGCACCTCCCGGCATTACAATAAAGGCGTATGAATATTTCAGCAGAAGGACTTTCCTTATAAAGAAATATTTGAATGTAAACCATTTATCCATGTATGGATTCGGATCCTGTTCGAAAGGTAATTCAATGTTACATCCTACTGATTTTCCTCCGGCATCTTTAGCACCGCGGTTAGCAGCTTCCATAATTCCTGGTCCGCCTCCTGTCATTACAGTAAATCCAATATTAACAAGCCGGGCTCCAATGTCACGCGCCATTTTATAATATTCATGGTCTTCCTTAAATCTGGCAGATCCGAATACTGTTACACACGGACCTAAAAAATGAAATATTCTGAAACCTTTTATGAATTCCCAAAATATTTCAATTAAAAAAATAAATTCTCTTTTGCGGGATTTTGGACCCTCAAGAAAAATCTTTTCTTCCTGTGAGACATCTTTAGTTTCTTTCTTGTACTTTGGGTCAGTATCTGATGATTTTATAATTTACCTCCGTTATCGTTTGCTTAAAATAAAATACTTAAGTTTGATAAATATTGTAAGTATAAAAATTTATTTGAATTTTATATCTTTATGAAAATGTATTAACTTAAATTACTGAAGTATCAGTAAGTTTATTTTTAAAAATTAAAACAATATCATGGCAACTATAAAAGTCAGAAATTCAGAAGGATATAAATCCGAGATCTATTCAAAAAGTCACATGTTTTTTTCGGATGAACCGGAAGATCAGGGTGGGACAAATGAAGGCGCAGATCCATACGAACTGCTGCTTTCAGCTCTAGGCTCATGTAAAGCGGTCACAATGCGGATGTATGCTCAGAGAAAAGATTATCCGCTGAATGATATTGAAATTGATCTTTCAAATAAAAAGATTCATGCTGAAGACTGCCGTGACTGTGAAACCAAAGATGGTAAGGTTGATATTATTGATGTCAGTATAAAATTTACAGGTGATCTCAGTGAAGAACAGATCAGCAGACTTCTTGAGATTTCAAAAAAATGTCCTGTCCACAAGACACTTCTTTCTGAAATAAAAATTAACACAAATAAAGAACCGGCTTTGTAAAAGAGATTTTATCTAAATGAATATCTGATCTTTAAAAATAAAAATGAAAATTCCACTGCCATTCATTATTTGACTGGTCAGGTTCTTCGAGTACAAATCTTACCATAAGCTCCGTTTCAAATCCATAGAATGGAAATATTCCCAGACCTGTGCTGATCCGTTTAAGATCATCTCCTTCCAGATCTCTGTTTCTGTCATAATATTCATACTGACCTCTTAGCTCAAGTCCCTGTATAATTATGAAATCAAGTTCACCAAACCAGTAGAGACTTCGCCGCAAAGGTCTGTCAGATTTACTTTCTTCGAAATCAAGTTCGCCAAGTAATGCGACCCTTTCCATTATACCTATCTTACCAAAAGCTCCGTAAGCCTGCTTCAGTGCCGTGATAATGGAAGTAGAAGTTGTGTCCCTTGTATTAAAAGGATTATTTAAAAATGATCCGCCGAAATTAAAAGTATAATCCCAGTTTTCTACACCGAATGTAAAATCCATAGATCCTGTAAACATCTTATGCGGGTCCTGGCTCAGGAAACTTGCATTCATCGGATTGTAAAGACCCACGCTGGCATTGAACCAGTCGGGAGACACGCCAAGCTCAAAACCTGTGTTTGCATCATAAGGGGTATTCAGAATAAGCTGTCTCTGATAGGCTCTGTGCTCAACGATCCTCATGCCATAATTCGGAGCAAATCTTCCGATCTTCATATATGTATTTGCAGGCAGATTTGAGATCAGCCCGTACACTTCATACTCTGTCTGGACACCGGGGATATAAATGCCTGTGGTTGCAAAGACGCTGAGAATTTTATTCAGCTCAGCATTAAAATAAATGTCACCTTGCATTGCAAGAAATGAATTGAAATTATTAGAGCCGTCCACTTCATTGTCAACCTGAGCTACTCTTACATCGCCGCCGAGTGTAATATTTTTAGTGATTTCCGGAGAAAATTTTGTCTTCCCTGCAATCTCTTTAAACATTTTCATCTTCAGATTTTTCTTTGCATAATACGTTCCGCCTTTATTTCTCATAAGTCCGCCAGTGGGATTTACATGGCAGTCCATGCACTTGTTGCCGGTATATGCACCGAATCTTGGATATGAATGGGAATAATCAGCGTAGAAAAAAATAAAAAGAAGAGGTAAAACGATAGTCAATGCGGTTAATTTTTTTTTCATAAATGATTATTAGATTATTTAATAAAAATAAATTACTTAAAATCATTATTACTTACAAAAATCAAAAACAGCTAATTGTAGAATTCAAAACTTAATGCTGAAAGACAAAATAAAAACTTAGATCAGTACTTCGTAATTTTAATTTTTCCAAAAGTTGTATTTCCTCTGAAGATCGAGTATCTCCATTCACCTGAAACGGAATTTGATCCAAGCTCCATATTCCAGAATACATTACTGTCAGCTATTTTAGGATTAGTATTTATAAAAACAGTTTTCTCTACTTTGTTTATATTACCTGAAAAATCATTGCTCATAGATGTGAATCCTGGAAAATCATCTACATAATTTTTTGTGACAAGCAATGTCCCTGTTATGTCTTCATTTACGTAGGTCTTTACTTCTATAATCCCGCTGACAAGTGCTTTACCTGTGCTGTCGGACATTTTGAATCTATATTTTCCTTTTCCGAAATTGAAATCGTCTGACTCCTCACTTGACGAACAGCTTGATGCAGAGATAATTACCATTAGCATTATACCTAAAAAAACATTAGTTAATATTTTAAAAACCATTTTTAATTTTATTAAAATTAAATTTATAAAAGAAGCCTGCATTTAAACGGGCTTTGAAATAAAAATTGTATATGTTTATTTTATTAGGACCATTCTCTTTACTTCTCTGAAGGTGCCTGTGTTTAGTTCATAAAAATAAATTCCGCTGGAGAGATTATAATCTGAAGCGCGGAAGTTCACATCATAAAACCCGGGTAATCTGAATTCTCCCGAGATAAGTACAGCAACTGTTTTACCGCTGATGTCATAAACTTTTAAAGTAACAGTCGCTTCCTCCGGCAGATCAAATTTAATTTTTGTTTCCGGATTAAATGGGTTTGGAGCATTCTGATACAGATCAAAAGTAGAAGGTTGTTCAGATGAATTGGTAACTTGTCCCAGACATCCAGCCTGTGCATATCTCAATCGGATCGTGTCACCCGGAAGCGGACCGAATCCTGAAGTAAAACTAATCCCGCCGCCCTGAGCTGCAGTCCACAAATGGCAGTAGCTCATAATTGTTCCAACTCTTGCTCTTGTCTGATTAAAGCAGTTGCCTTCGGCATTGTAACATGAATCAATAGCTCTGTTAAATCCGCCGTTCACCGGCCAGGTACATGAGTGCGTATGTCTTGATCCCATGCTGTGTCCCATTTCATGAGTAACTACCTGTACGGTCCACGAGAAGGTCGGGTAACTTTGATAATTGTTGTCAATATTACTGAATGCAAATCTTCCGGCAGAATCCTGTGCATTGTAATTTGCGCACATTACTCTTATCCATGCAATTCCGCCGAGTCCGGCATTTCGTGTTGAAAGTAAATGTGCAATGTTTCCCTGAAAATTATCCTGCGTGTTTGCTCCAAATCTAAGCAATACGTCATAAGAATCATTCAGACTGCTGTATGGATCGTTTCCGGTCCAGACTGCAACTGAAGAAACTTCAAACGGAATCTGCTCATTCTGATAAAGTGTTTTGACATTGTTAAACATTGCCGTAATGAAATTTCCTACGTTTGTAGTATTGTTGCCATTATCCTGATACATTTTATTATCAGCTTCAAAATAAACCTTTACCGGCAGTCGGCTTGGATCATCCGTCTGATAGTTATTAACCGTATTCTCATTTACTTTTATAGGTCTGATAAATTTTTCCTCAATACCGTCAACTCCGCATTTGAAATTATTTCTGATATTCATATCAGCGTCATTATAAAAAATGTAATTATCTGAAACTGACTTATCATCATTAGTAATACTGCCGAGGACGTAGTTACCGTTTTCATCAGAGATCAATGCAATCACCATATTTTCAAAGATGCTAAGTGATGCCAGTGAATTTTCATTCCCTTTTATAAGTCCGTTATAATGTAGACCCTGTGTGTAAGGAACGACCTTATCACCATTTCCCGATTTTTCAATAAGTTTAAAATCATCTGATTCCGGCTGAGTGCGTGTCAACTCGAGAACAGTATTTTCATTTTCAGTTAAAGGGATCCTGAATTCAATATTCTCCTTATTTAGCCGGATCAGGTCTTTTAATCTTGAAGTGTTGAGTTTAAGAATTGTCGCCTTATTTACAAAAGAAGATGTATTGTCGTTTTGACCGGTATTTTTATTAAACTCAAAAACATTTACATCTGTGAAATTATATGACATTTTTTTTTCGCGGATAACATCATTTACTTTTTTGACTGTAGGTGTAATTTGCTTTATACCGTCAGAGGAAATTTTATTTACTTCTGAGGATTCTGAACCTATAAAAAATGAAACAATAATAATTATTAGTGGAGAGAATAGTAATTTTTTCATGAGTTATCTACTTTCGTCAGATGAGTTAATAAAATTATTCGATTTATTCAAAGGTGCATTAATAACAGGATCAGAAGCTGTGACAACTCTCTGATATTTCAGATTTCTATCTACATTTGAACCAGAGAGCAAGAGTTCCTGATTATTATTTGAGTATTCCATATTATAGGAAATAGAAGTCTGAGTATAAGTAAGTACGTTGCTCACTACTTCAAAATTTCTTGTAATGGTGTTTGAGTTTGGACATGTAAGCTGAGCTTGTCCACTGGTCTGAAAGATTACGGTTTCATCCGGACATATATCCTGCAAAGATCCTGTCTGTTCGATAAGTTTCCAGTTGCCGACAATGTCACCGGGTACTTCAGGAACTATAGCATTCAGTGCATCCTGACATTCACTTCCTGTAATTGTCATGTAAATTAAAATTATTCCACATAACAGATAAAGGAATCTGTAAGAAAAGAGTTTAAATTTATTCATAAAAGTTTAATTTTTCTTTAAATTATCAATATTAATTGATAATATCAACAATCAATTATTAATATGAATTAAAATGTTGGAGGAATCGGGGAAAAAATTTACAAAAAAAAAGAAGTAGATTTTTAAAGAAAAAGAAACTATTTTTATCATCAATTTTTTACAAACTAAACTAAAAACGAAATGAAAAAAATTATTTCACTTTTGTTCGTTGCTGTTCTATTTTTAGCAATGGGCAATTTCGCTAATTCACAAGTTGATGTTACCCCAAGTGCAGCAACTTATGCGAATTTAAAAACAGCATTTAATGCTATCAATGCCGGTACACATGGTAACGGCGCAGTTACAGTAACAATCACAGCAAATTTTGCTGAGCCTGATTCTGCTTCATTAAACGGCGGAGTATTTACATCATGTGCTATCAATACAAACGGTGCATTTACAATCGCCGGAAACGTTAATAATGCTGTAGTTATTTTTAACGGAGCTGACAACGTAACAATGGACGGAAGAATCGGCCAGGCAGGTTCTACCAGATCTTTATCCATAACAAATACCAATGTTGGTACAAATAATCAGATTTTCAAATTACAAAACGGTGCTATGAACGACATAGTAAGATATTGTAATATGACCGGTGTAGTTAATAACGGTAGAATGGTTAACATTGGTCAGTCCAATGCAGGTACCGGTGGTAACAATGGTAGTGTATTCGAATTCAACGCCATTACCAATGGAGCAAGAAGTCTTCAGGTTTTTGGTACAGCAAACGGTGCTAGTTCATTTACAAATGATAATACAACTTTCAGAGGTAACCTATGTAAAAATGCTACAGCTATTGGTATTTTCATCGGATCATTAGTAAACGGTGTTGTATGTACTCAAAATGAAGTGTTTTTTGATGCACCAGTAATGACAACACAAGCTTCATTTACAGCTATTCAGGTTCAGGGAGTAGGAACAATTTCAATAACAAAAAATAAGGTTTATAACTTTAATCTTTCAGGAGCACCAAACGCTGCTTACAGAGGATCGATCTCATTACCTGCTTCAGTTGCACCATTAGTAGATCCAGCAACGACCGTCACATATTCAAACAACATGATCTCAATTGTTACTAACTCTACAAATACAGCTGCAGCTTTTAAAGGTGCATGTATTCAGACACAGTTTTCAGCAGCAGCTACTTCAATTGGATACACAGCAAATGTATATAACAACACTATGTTCTTCGGAGGTTCTTCTTCAGTTTTAGCTGCAGATTTATCTGAATCATATGCTGGAAACGTTGTACTTCCTATCGGAGCACAAAGTTATGCTTTAAATTATAAAAACAACATTGCAGTAAACAAAAGAACCGGTGGTTCTGCAGCAGTATTCCATATTGCACAGGGATATGACAGTTCTTCAAACCTGACTGTAAATGCGGATTACAATACTGCATTTGCAAGCGGATCTACAGGATCATGGGCAGTTGCATACGGAGCATTTGTATATCCAAACGGAGCATTAGAAGCATGGAAGTCAAATACTTGTCAGCTTAATTTTGGAACTCATGACATGTTTAAAGATGTAGCTTTTGTATCTGCTTCAGATCTTCATTTAGCTGCAGGCAGAGTCGGCGGCGATCTTAACGGAACACCAATCGCATCAGTTACTGATGATATTGACGGTGCTGCAAAAAACGCAACATATCCTTACAAAGGATGTGACGAAGGTGCTGCATTCAAGATCCTTGATATGGGTGCACAGTTAGAAGGTGTATTAAGTACAGATCAAGTTATAGTTTATTTACAAAATGCTGTTTGTGGAACTTTATCAACAAGTACAGCAGATCTTAACGGCACCGGAAAATTTGCATTTGGTGATTCTATTGCAGTTTCATCTTACACAATAATGGTGGACAGCAGAAATCATATCAGAACAGCCAGTGCAGGTCCTGTATCAATCGGAGCAGGTACCACAGTTTATAATTTCAGATCTGCACAGTCACAGGCATTTGGCAGTAATATGATCTTAGATGGTGGTGTTTGGTCATTCTTTGGTGGTGAAGTCACAGGTGACGGAGTTATTGACCTTGCTGACGGAGCTGCTGTTGATAATGATGCATCCATTTTCCTTTCAGGATGCAGAGTTTTAACTGACGTCAATAATGACGGAGTTGTAGACTTATCTGATGGTGTATTCCCGGACAATAATGCTGCAAACTTTGTTGCAGAGACTTTACCATGTCCTGCACCTACATCCTCATTTAATACAAACACAAATACAGAAAAAGTACAAATAAATACTTTAGACAAAAGCGTTATTAATTCAGAAGTTTCAGGCAACTAAAATCTGAAACATTTCAATTTATTACCCCGGTGGTTTTTAACTACCGGGGTTTTTTATTTTATGATCAGATTTAGATTTAATTATTATCTTGATTTTATTATCTGATATATAAAATTTAGTATTACAAAAAAAAAATATGATTACATTACACAAAATTTTCTTTAGGACAGTTTTGCTTGCTTCAATTATCTCATATTCCTTTCATCCCTTTAATCCTTTTAACCCAAATGACGGAAAGGATGACATAGAAAAATTACGAAATAACAATCTTACTTCATCAGAAATATATCAGCATATAAATTATTTGTCTTCAGATTTACTTGAAGGTAGATTCCCGGGTACAGAAGGTGATGATATGACAACAGATTATTTGTCCAATGAATTTAAAAATTACGGTCTGAAACCTTACGGCGATGAAGGCTACATTCAGAATTTTGAAATGTACACTCATATAAAGCTTTCAGGTGAAAATAAATTTTCTACTACTTCAGACGGATGGGATAATGCATATGTAACCGGATCGGATTATACACCGCTTGGATTTTCTGACAATGGAATTGTATCGGGTCAGCTTGTCTTTGCAGGGTATGGAATTTCTGCACCTGATGAAAATTATGACGACTATAAAAATAAAGATGGAAAAGAAATTGACATAAAAGGTAAAGTAGTTGTGATTATGAAATATTCTCCCGGCGGAAGCAATCCTCACGGTAATCCGTTTGAGAAATATGAACCATTAAGACAGAAGGCTCACATTCCTAAAGAACGCGGCGCAGCAGGAATTATTTTTATTAACGGACCCGGGACTGGGGATGAAGATAAACTTTCAGATTTGAAATTTGACAGAGTACTTCAGACCGCGGGATTGCCTGTAATAAATTGTAAGAGAGAGATCATTGAAAATCTTTTGAACAGAAACGGAATGGATCTGAAAAAAATAACAGAAGGAATTGACGAAAGTAAATCATCAAATTCATTTGAAATAAAAGACGGCTTTGCTGCAATTGAAGTTAATATCGAACCTGTTAAAGTCATCACTGATAATGTCATCGGTTTACTTGAAGGAAATGATCCTGATCTAAAAAATGAAGTGATAGTAATTGGGGCGCACAAAGATCATCTGGGATACGGGTTGTATGGTTCACTTTATGCAGGAAACGATAAGCAGATACATAATGGAGCAGATGATAATGCATCAGGAACAGCAGGAGTACTTGAACTTGCTCAGAAATTTTCTTCCGAAAAAATTGATCTGAAAAGAAGTATTCTGTTTATCTGTTTTGGAGCTGAGGAAGCCGGACTTCTCGGATCAGCATATTTTACAGATTCAAAATTATTTGAAGATCTGAATGTAATAGCAATGATAAATATGGATATGGTTGGAAGACTTTCTGATGACAAACTAATTATTTATGGAACAGGTACTTCACCTGTCTGGGATAATATACTGGACGCACATAATACTGATTATAATTTCAAAATAACAAAGACCCCTGACGGACTCGGTCCTTCTGATCATTCGAGTTTTTATTTAAAGAATGTACCTGCACTTCATTTTTTTACAGGCACTCATACAGATTATCATTCACCTCCGGATGATATTGAAAAAATAAATGCTGAAGGCGAACTTCGAATTTTAAATTTTATATATGATATAGTGAATGACCTGGATGATGCAAATGTAAAACCTGAATTCACTAAAGTTGAAATTTCGGAAAACAATGAGAAGAGATCTATGGGCAGCGTAAAGATCTATGTAGGCACGATCCCTGACTATTCGTATTCTGGAGATGGGATGAAAATAGCTGGTGTAAAAGAAGGTGGTCCTGCAGACAAAGGCGGAATGATAGCTGAAGATATAATTGTAAAATTTGGAAATGTAGATGTAAAAAATATTTACGACTATATGTTTGCAATGGGAGAATTTAAACCGGGTGATGAAGCTGAAATTACTGTATTGAGAAATAATGAGCCTGTGGTTTTGAAGGTGACGATGGGAAGCAGGTAAAGAGCAATTAAAAATTAAGAATTAAGAATTAAGAATTAAAAATTTCAGATAACTATTAACTATTAACTATTAACTATTAACTATTAACTATTAACTATTAACT
>DAORRV010000018.1:0-1781 GCA_035443185.1 Ignavibacteria bacterium
GATTTACTTATTGCGTCCGGAAAATTTCATGACGCATTATGTGATTTACTTATTGCTTACGGAGAATTGCATGACGCATTATGTGATTTACTAATTGCTTCCGGAGAATTGCATGACGCATTATGTGATTTACTTATTGAGTCCGGAGCATTGCATCATGCATTCAGTGATTTACTTATTACCTCCGGAAAATTACATCATGCAATATGTGATTTACTTCATCCGTCCGGAGAATTACATCATGCATTCAGTGATTACTTATTGCCCTTCGGAGAATTGCATGACGCATTAAGTAAATTAAATTATCATTTTAAAAAATTAATTAACGCATTATTTTTTTTTAACTATGCGTTATTTTTTTTGATTAATGCGATAATTTAAAAAATTTGAAATAAAACGATACATTTTTTATTTATTTCAAATTAACATCACAATGACTAAATTTACCGCATGAATGAATTTCAGAAAATTTTTCCGGGAAAGATCCTTCTCGCTCCGATGGAAGATGTGACCGAGCCGCCCTTCAGATTAATATGCAGAAGGCTCGGCGCTGATATCGTATATACTGAATTCATTTCAGCAGAAGGACTTATCAGAGATGCGAGAAAAGCCCGCGCAAAATTATTTTTTTATGAAGAGGAAAGACCTGTCGCCATTCAGATATTCGGCGGTAATGACGAAGTACTCGTAAGGGCAGCGCAGATATCCGAAGAAGCAAATCCGGATTTCATAGATATCAACTGCGGCTGCTGGGTAAAAGACGTTGCAATGAGAGGCGCAGGAGCCGGACTCTTAAGAGACATTCCGAAGATGGCAAAGATCGCAGAATCGGTTTTGAAAAATGTGAAACTTCCCGTGACACTTAAAACAAGACTCGGTTGGGACAGTGATTCCATAGTGATAGTCGAAGTCGCAAAGATACTGGAAAGCATCGGTGTACAAGCCCTTACAGTTCACTGCCGTCTGAGAAATCAGGGCAATAAAGGCGACGCAGACTGGAGCTGGATAAAAAGGATCAAAGATGCAGGGGTGCAGATGCCCATCATCCTTAACGGAAATATAAAAAACCATCATGATGTAAAAACTGCTTTCGATGAATATGAAGCTGACGCAGTCATGATAGGTCAGGCGGCAATTACAAATCCATGGATATTTGAACAGTCAAAGTTCTTTCTCAAAAACGGGTTCGCTCCGGAGGAAGCAACTGTAGAACAAAAAACCGATATCTGCCTTGATCATCTGAAACTTGCCTGTGATCTAAAAGGTGAAGACCTTGGAGTGAGAGAATTTAGAAAACATTATTCCGGATATCTGAGAAATCTAAGAGATATCAGTAAATTCAGACTGGAGCTTATGAAGTTTAATGATTTTGAATCTATAAGAGAAAAGATCATTGACTTCAGGGAGAGTTATATTGAATCCGAGGAATCTTCGGAATTACCACTAAGGCACGAAGACACTAAGGTGTTGGTATAAAATTTATATTTCTTCCCGCCATTGTTGGTGTTTCAAAAAGTTTGCGGGAAGTGGTATTTTAATTTACGATTTAGATTTGCAAACTTTTTGAGCACCAACAATCAGAAACGCGTTCTTAGAAGTTGCAGATTCAAACAGCAGGTACACTGTTGTTGGTGACCAAAAGTTTTGGAAAGTGTAGTCGTAAATAAAAAGTTTGAGTTTGAAAACTTTTGGAACACCAACAACGGCACTGAATTAGGTTAAGAAATAAATTAAAAGTTCAGGTACGTTCCCAATCAGGAGATTGGGAACGAGTAAATAAA
>DAORRV010000018.1:1881-10521 GCA_035443185.1 Ignavibacteria bacterium
TAAATTAAAAGTTCAGGTACGTTCCCAATCAGGAGATTGGGAACGAGTAAATAAACGGCACTAATCAGAAACGCGTTCTTAGAAGTTGCAGATTCAAACAGCAGGTACACTGTTGTTGGTGACCAAAAGTTTTGGAAAGTGTAGTCGTAAATAAAAAGTTTGAGTTTGAAAACTTTTGGAACACCAACAACGGCACTAATAAATTTTAAATTGTTATTTATATCGAACAGCCTGAAGATCCCTGAAATTATCAGAATAAATTTAAAAAAATTATATAATTTAATTACACAATATGGAAGCATTAGCAGGCGTATTATTTGTATTTGCCGGGATCTTAGGATTCATTTTATTTATTGCAGTACTCAGAGCCTTCAGGGTACTGAATGAATATGAGCGCGGCGTAATTTTCAGACTGGGAAAATTCTCAGCAGTCAAAGGTCCGGGGCTGATCATTCTGATTCCTATTATGGATAAGATGGTAAAGATGAGTCTCAGAACGATTGCACTCGATGTACCTTCACAGGATATTATTACAAAGGACAACGTTTCAGTAAAAGTAAATGCTGTAGTTTATTTCAGAGTAGTAGATCCAAACAGAGCAATTATTCAGGTAGAGGATTTTATGTATGCTACTTCACTGATATCACAGACGACACTTCGTACTGTGACCGGGCAGGGTGACCTTGATGATCTGCTTACTCACAGAGATCTTGTGAACAGTAAGCTGCGCGAACTAATTGACAAAGAAACTGAGCCATGGGGAATTCAGGTATTGAATGTAGAATTGAAAAACGTTGACCTTCCTCAGGAAATGATCAGAGCAATGTCACGCCAGGCTGAAGCTGAAAGAGATAAGCGTGCAAAGATCATTAATTCAGAAGGTGAATTTATGTCAGCACAGAAGCTCGGCGAAGCAGCGGATATTTTAGGTAAGAGTCAGAATGCATTACAGCTAAGATATCTTCAGGTAATGACAGAGATCGCCGCGGAGAAAAATTCTACAATGATCATACCGCTGCCGATGGAGATTATGAGATATTTTACAGCTATGACTGACAGTCTCAATAATGCACAAAATAAAAAAGATTAAGTTTGAATAAGAAATTAAAATTATAAATTATTTCATGAGAAAAATATTTACTCCGTTGATTTTATTAATATCATTAATGCTGATAATATTCAGTTCTGCGGAAACATCAAATCTTAGATCGGCAGAACTTATCAAAACAAAACAGGTCAGCGATAATTTCTTTGGTTTGGACAATTCCGACAATACATGGGTTGCAAATAAACTTGCATCTATGACATTAAGAGAAAAGATAGCTCAAATGATAATTTCATATTCGGATGGATTTTTGGTAAATGAAAGTTCGTCAGAGTTTAAAAGGATGAGCAATTTAATAGAGAATGAAAAGGTAGGCGGATTTATTTTCTTTAAAGGTAATTCAGTCGAGGAAGCAAAGCTTATAAATAGGCTTCAGGAAATGAGTGAAACACCTCTTCTAATGTCAGCGGATTTTGAAAGAGGAACAAAGATGCGTCTGAACGACGGTAGTTTATTTCCAAACAACATGGCTCTCGGCGCGACAGGAAATACAGATCTTGCATATCAGATGGGACTGCAGATCGCTAAAGAATGCAGAGCCATTGGCATTCATCAGAATTATGCACCCGTACTCGACATAAATAATAATCCGGATAATCCAATTATAAATGTCAGATCTTATGGTGAAGATCCGCTTTTGGTATCAAAGCTCGGACTAAGTTTTATTCAGGGAATGCAGGAAGGCGGAGTCATTGCGACTGCAAAGCATTTCCCCGGACACGGTGATACGGATATTGATTCACACAGTGATCTGCCGGTTTTAAATTTTTCAAGAGAGAGATTAGATAATCTTGAATTGATTCCATTTCAAAATGCAGTGGATGCAGGTGTAATGTCAGTTATGATCGCACACCTTTCACTTCCTTCGATAGACGATGAAGCTTTCTTACCGGCATCTCTTTCAGAAAAAATAATTGATGATCTGCTGATCAGACAAATGGGATTTAAAGGACTGGTAGTCACAGACGCACTGAATATGGCAGGTATCGTAAAGCATTTTTCCACTGAAGATGTAGCTTTAAGATGCGTCGATGCCGGAGTCGATCTGATACTCATGCCGCAGGGAGAAACTACAACGATCTCGACTATTGAAAATGCTGTCACTAACGGCAGTATCTCTGAAGAAAGAATAGACCGTTCAGTTAAGAAAATTCTTGATGCAAAGAACTGGCTGAAGCTTCATGAGAATAAATATTCTGAACCGTCTGAAGTTTTGAACATTGTAAATTCAAGCAGCGCTAAAAAAATATCTCAGGACATAGCAAATGAATCCATCACACTTGTAAAAAATGAAGGCAGTATACTCCCCTTTCAGAATATTTCAGATAAGACCTGTCTCATAATTTCACTTAATAATGGAAATGAAAATGCAAACTCAAATTTATTTGCTTCACAGTTTGAAGCTAACAATAAATTCAAAGAATCATATTTTTATGATCTGTCAGGTGAGATTTCAAATAAGGACGAGTTAATATTTGAAGCGGAAAACTCTGACATTATTTTAGTGCCTATTTATGCAAAGGTAAAAATAAACACCGGCACAGTCGGTTTACCGGATTCACAGATCTCTCTGATAAATTCTTTGATTGCAACCGGAAAAAAGGTGATCGTTATTTCCTTTGGCAATCCTTATCTGATAAAGGGTTTCCCGGATGTTGATTCTTATGTATGTGCTTATGCCGATGCAGAGTCAACAATTATTTCAGCTATTAATGCTTTGAATGGAATTATTAAGTTCAAAGGTAAATTACCTGTATCTATTAGTCAGGAATTCAAACTGGGACATGGCATCACAAATTAAATATTTACAGAATATTATTTTAATCTTCATTCTTTTCTCAACCTCTTACAGAGATTCAGTTTCACAACCATTTGTTCAGGAATTTGACGGAATCAATTTCAGTCTTCCCGCAGGAAATTCCTACACACCATTTAACGGCGGTCAGAATAATGCGAGAATTCAGTTCGTTGACATAGACGGTGACAATGATCTTGATCTGTTTACATATGATGCGGATACTTCATTATATTTTTATAGAAATACAGGTAATTCACAAACTCCTCAATACAAATTTGTTTCCGGCAGGTTTCAGGATCTGAGATTTTACAACTGGTTTTATTTTACGGATATAGATAATGATAATGACGTTGATCTCTTTGCAGGCGGTGACCTGCAGTCAGTAATGTTTTTCAGAAATACCGGTAATGTCACTACACCTGCTTTTAATCTGGAAATTCAGGAACTCAGATCTTCAGGTGATACGGTGATCTACAGCGAGGCAAACTGTGTACCAATTTTTAAGGATTTGGATAATGACGGCGACAAAGATTTTTTTACGGGACAGTCACTCGGAACTATTACATTTTATGAAAATACCGGAACGTCAGTTAATTTTGAATTTTCATTCAGGACGGATCTCTGGCAGAATCTCCTTATCATTTCACCTGCTTTTGACAATAAAGACAACAGACACGGTGCAAATGCCCTTGAGTTTACTGATATTGATAATGATAATGATTTCGACCTTTACTGGGGCGATCTTTTTTCAAAGGGAATTTATTTTATTCGAAACGACGGAACACCTGAAGCGGCAAATGTTGTAATTGCTGATTCTATTTACCCAAGGAATTCACCTTACGAATCACTCGGTTATAATTCAACAAGATTTACAGATATTGATAATGACGGCGATCAGGATATGTTTGTATCAGTTCTTTATTTGTCACAAAATAAAAATAATTTTACTTATTACAGAAATGACGGCTCTGCAGGAAATCCATTATTCAACAGACTCACAGATAATTTTTTGAATAATGTTGACGTCGGAGGCAGCAGTAATCCTGCGTTTGCAGATCTTGATAATGACGGTGATCAGGATCTTTTGATGGGAAATGATTATTCCACTTTGACTTACTATAAAAATACCGGCAGCATTTCAGATCCTTCTTTTACTTTAATAACTGATTCACTTCCCGTTCTTTCCGAAAGTTTTAATTATTCACCCTGCCTTTCCGATCTTGATAATGACGGTGATAAGGATTTGATATTAGGAAGTTATCTGAGAGATTCACTTTGGTTTTTCAGAAATACCGGTACTGCTGAAAATTTTGTTTTTACTCTTGAATCACGCGGACATCAGATGGGGCTTACTACTCTTGGACAAAGTACAACTCCGGCACTTGTCGATATTGATGGTGATAATGATCTCGATTTCTTTTCAGGTGGTACAAATGGAAGACTGATCTATTATGAAAATACCGGCTCAGCTTCAGCTTTTAATTTTACTTTTATATCAAATTTTTACAGCAACATAGATGCAGGAGATGACAGTGCTCCGAGATTTTTTGATATTGACAATGATGGTGACTTTGATCTTTTTATTGGTAAACTGAATGGTCAAATTTCATTTTATAAAAATAACGGAACTCCTCAGAGTCCTTTATTTGAAATTGAGAATGTTAACTACGGGGGTATAAATGTTCATCAGAATGCTGTACCGTATTTTATTGATATAAATAATGATACTGACCTCGATCTATTTATCGGTAATATAAAAGGAGGACTTTATTATTTCAGAAATGACAAGATCTCTTCAGTTAATATTTCTCAAACAGAGCTGCCGTCTTCATTCAGACTTGAACAGAATTTCCCGAATCCATTTAACCCGTCGACTGTGATCAGATTTGAAAGCAGATTAAATACTGATATCAGATTATCGATTTTTGATATAAACGGTAAGGAAGTAGAAGTATTATATAATGGTGCTGTTACTCAGGGATCACATGAATTCAGATTTAATGCCGCTCCTTACTCAAGCGGGATTTATTTCGCAAGATTACAAAGCGGAATAAATATTCAGAATATTAAAATGATGTATTTAAAATAAGTATTAAATAAACTATTTTTAACAAATCCTCAAAAAACTTTTTATTAAAATAAAATATATAAAAATGAAAAAATTTACTTTCTCATTTCTATTACTTTCAGCATTAATATTGAATCTTGTAAGTAATTCATATGCAGGCGACAGGAAAGTAGTTATAGAAAGATTTACAAGTTCCACTTGCGGACCCTGTGCATCCCAAAATCCAAATCTGGATGCATATCTTGGTTCTTCAGATCCTAATAAAGTATTATCATTAAGCTATCACATGAGCTGGCCGGCACCGGGAAATGACCCGATGTATCTGATCAATATTGCCGATAATAATTCCAGAAGATCCAATTACGGAGTAAATGCAATTCCGACCTGGGTATTTGACGGACTTACAAGTATCACCGGCGGCAGTACTTCGACAGTTTCTAATTTGGTCAACGCCAGAACTGACGTGCTGTCACCTGTTACAATTATCATGTCAGAAACAAGAACAGGTACTACAGTAAATACAACTGTAAAGATCTACTGCGAGAAAGTGTTACCTAATCCAAATGCGACAGTTCATTTTGTAATTTCTGAAAAATTTGTTCAGTATTCTTTTCCGCCCGGAACTAACGGCGAGACATCTTTTCATGATGTTATGAGAAAGATGCTTCCAAACGGAATCGGAACAGCAGTTACTCTGCTGCCGGGAAAAGTAATTACACTGAATTATACATATCAGCTGGATCCGTCATGGGATGCTGATCAGATAGAAAGTGTGGTAATGGTTCAGGGTGCTCCTCTTGAGATCCACAATACCGGTACTCTGACTCATGATTTTAATTTATATTCAGCACCTGCTTACAGAGTTGTAAATCAGGGAGTTACTCAGGATGCAAATTATAAAGTTCATATTCCTTCAGTAGCTGACGGTTATAATTCTGCTGTTACTTTTACATCAGAAGTAATACCTGCAACTGCCGGAATCACAGTAAATTTTAGTAATGGAAATGTGATCAGTAATTTCCCTGATTCACTTGATGTAAATGTTTCATCAAATGGATCTGTACCTGCAGGTGAATATACAGTTGTACTTACCGGTACCAGTGCAAGTGGGAAAGTACACAAAACAATCATTAATTATCTCGTCGGAAGAAGTTACATTGTGACCGGAACTGACAGAGGAACGCTAGCTTATAAAGTTGACGGAACAAGTTATTCTACACCAAGAGTATTTACATGGGATCTGAATTCACAACATACCCTTGAAGCAGTTTCACCTCAGACTGTTGGAAATTTCAAATATCTTTATGACAGCTGGACAAACGGCGGATCACAGACACAGACTATAACAATTAACACAACTGATGTTGCTTATGCTGCAATTTATGATGTCCAATACAGATTACTCGGACTTTTAAATCCGGCAGGACTGCCAGTTACTATATCCGGCGGAGTTGGAAGTTACATAGATTCAGGTGCAGTAGTAAATCTAAATTTATCAGCATTGCAGGTAAGTCATAATGGAAGGACATATTATTTTAACAGATGGGAAGGTCAGGGAGAAGGTTCATATACCGGACCTAATACTTCTGCGCAGTTTAATATGAATTCGGTTATTGTTCAGACTGCAGTTTATGATACAATAGATGTTGGTATTTCAAATTACAGTTCACTGGTACCGGATAAATTCTCATTATATCAGAACTATCCGAACCCGTTCAATCCTTCTACAAACATCAGATTTGATATTGCAAAATCTACATTTGCATCAATAGTAGTTTATGATATACTTGGAAAAGAAGTATCACAGTTAGTTAATCAGGTTCTGACTCCGGGATCATATCAGTATTCTTTTAATGCAGGTAATTTCCCAAGCGGAATTTATTATTACAAGATACAGACTGATCAGTTCACAGATATAAAGAAAATGATGCTGCTCAAGTAAAATTTAATATTAAATTTTAAATATTAAATATTAAATAATATTTTAAACTTCCGGGATCATTTAGATTTCGGAAGTTTTTTTTTAACCCGTTGTCAGATACATTTTCAATATAAATTTGTTTTGAAAAAATAATTGTTCATGGAAATGATTTCAATTGAAACCCGGTGTTATGTATTACAGTCTTAAGAAATATATGAATTCATTTTTTAATTATTTAAATCAAATTATTATGAGAATACTTATTCTTATTTTAGCAGTTTCACTTTTCTTATTAAAGGATGTTCACGCTCAGTCATTTGCAGGAAAAGATGACATTAAATTCTGGCAGTGGTATAACAGCAAACCATCTGTGGAAGTAACTTACGGTAATTCAAATATCAGTTTCGGTAATACGGGATATAACTTTGCTCCATCCGGATTAATAGAAATGAATCTCGGATTTACATCCAAAAATATATCGGACTTCGGAAAAAACATAGTCAGGTATAAAAACAGATTTATCTTTTTGGGTTATAGTTCAACGGATAATTCTACAAGGCAGACTTCATCAGGTATAAATTCAAATCTCTGGAAGTTTGGATTCGGCAATAAAAGCGGGTACGGAGTTTCCCTTAGTAAGACAGCTTCAATACTACCCTATTCTTCTTCGACTTTTAACTGGTCAAATTTTAATTACAATAAACCAAATGACATTAATTCAAATATAAGTGAACAGGAATACTATGCAGCAATTGATAATATGGCAGGTGTATTCAGGTTTGGAAGTTCATTTGAGGCAGGAATAAATTTAAATGTTATAAAAGGATTTTCTATTCAGCCTAAATATGAGATCGCAGATATATTCCCCAGACATTTAGTCGGCTATCAGATGATGAGTTCAGCTATTGAATTAACCGGATTTACTATGCTCGAAATGTTTACAAAAAAGATAATCAGAAATTCTCCTGTAGCAGGTACTTTCGTAAACTTCCTTTTACTTAATGCATACCAGTACGGATTTTATCAGCTTAAAAAAGATCAGATGTTCTGGCCGTTTACAAGCACAGCACCTCTGAGATATGAGACTTTTAAGCTTGGGATGACTTTTGTTTTTTGATAAACAACTACCGGCTTTGACCACCAAGGCACCAAGACACAAAGACACAAAGAAAAATAGTTAAACCGTTCCGACGGAGTCACGTGCTCTTCGGACTCCGGTGACTTAGCAGTGATAGCGTCATTTTGTAAATGACTTATACAGGAGATACAAAAGAAAAAAGTTTAAAATATGAATTTTGTGTCTTTGTGTCTCTGTTGTAATACAATTTATTTAGTTTTCAGAAACATTCCTTTCCAAGTAAAGAATATAAAAAATTTCATTTAAAGAATAATACTTCGCAATTGAGAGCGGACAATTGGCTTGGAGCGGCGGACAATTGGCTTCGAGCGGCGGACAATTGGCTTGAAGCAGCGGACACTGCCTTTTTCAAAATATTTTACGCTATTTTCTCCAATTTTTGGTGGACTCTGCCGATGCTGTACATTTAGTCGGAGTCCCGGAAAATCGCCGGATAAACCTACGGTGGAACTCACCCACACTATCATTCCCGCGCAAGCGGGAATCTCTGAACTACACACGAAAACCGGAATCTATGAATTGCTGATATTCAGTTTTTTTAAATTATTGAAGAGTAAAAAATGATTGCTAAATTATTTGGATAAATGTTTCATTTGGAGATTCCCGCTTT